>NZ_BAAAZP010000148.1:0-18246 GCF_039536965.1 Nonomuraea antimicrobica
GCGACGACATCCATGAAGCCTTCATGACCCTTGCCGCTGCGATCATCTGCTGGCGACGCCCCGTCCGCTGATCTTTCTGTTAGGACCTCTAAGAGGCGCCACAGCTGCGGTTCAAGGAGCGGCTCAAGCAGCTTCTGCCGCTGCGGCAGCAGAGCTTGCCACAAGGGAAGCCCGAGAAGCGACGCGTGCACGTAATAAGCAGAATACGCAGCAGGGGAAAAAAGGGGGTACGGCCCCCAAGGGCTGGAGACCCACACAGGCCACAAGGCAGAGCCCCTACGGCGACGACCGCCGCGAACCCAGGCCCCCAGCACGCCCCGACCCGAAACCGAAGCAACAGCATGACCAGAATCCAACGGGTCGTCCCTGCACAGTGAATTGTGGCGTCAAGCAGCCCACTTATCAGCCTCCACCCAAACCAAAGACGGAGCCAAAGGCCGATCCCTGCGCTACCTTCTGTTGGGTCAAGGGCCCTAAACTGCCCAATTGCGGTAAAAAGTGCACGGTCGAGGGAAATATCGCTCTTGCCGATGATCCGTGTTTCGTTCCCGGGATGCCGTGCGCCAATCCGGACCGCATCGAACTTGGCGATGCCTCCATCGCCGATCCTGTCGGCGTCCCCGCCGACAGCCCCGGCACCGGCACCATCATCCACTGCGACGACAGTTGGAGTTTCGCCGGGCAGTGCATCGACAGCGTGGCCGTGGTCGACCCTGCGAGAGAACCGGCCGACGCCCCTGACACGTACTACAGCGACCCACCCCCTCCCACTATCTACTCCTGTGACAGCGCACCCAACAGCTTCGTCCCCGGCACCCGAGTGCTCATGGCCGACGGCACCACCAAAGCCATCGAAGACGTCAAGATCGGCGACCAGGTCATCGCGGCCGACCCCACGACTGGCCGTAGCAGCGCTGAACCAGTCACCGCACTGATCGAGGGCCAAGGCCCGAAAAACCTCGTCAAGATCACCGTAGACGTTGACGGCAGCGCTGGCACCGCCACCGACACCATCACCGCCACAGACAACCACCCCTTCTGGGTGCCCGTCCTGCGCCAATGGATCGATGCCGGACGGCTCCAGCCTGGCATGTGGCTCCAGACCTCAGCGGGCACATACGTCCAAGTCGCCGCTGCGCAAACGTGGACCGCCGTCCAGCGCGTCCACAACCTGACGGTCGCTGACCTGCACACGTACTATGCGGTGGCAGGCAGCACAGCAGTCCTCGTCCACAACGACAACAGCTGCGGCCCTGCCAAGGGAAGCGCCCGCCCCGATGACGAGACCGTTTTCGCAGGCCATGGCGGCCGGTCCTTTGGCGACGGCTGGACTAAGGTGCCCCAAGGCACCTCACTGGCGGTCTACGGGAAGAAGGGCCGTACAATCACGGACTTTACAGGATTCCGGGTCGAGGTAGGCGATCCCGACCTCAAGCCGACCAAGGTCTACGGCCCCGGAAGCCGCGTTCGAAACCTGCAGCTGTATCCGCCCACGCCGGATTTGGCCATTCACTCCAGGTCAACCACGGTGCGATCGCAAACGCCCTTGTCGGAATTGCTGAAGCCCAACATGGGGACGTGCCACTGGGCTGCTTGCCAGGGAAGCAGGGAGCCATGACGTTCTTCCGAGACTCGTCGGAGTACGTCTATAGCCCCTCGGCTATTCCGGACCGCAATGTCGGATGGCTCAGTCCATGGCGTTCGTACGCGAAGGGCCCGGTGCCGGCGGGATTCCTGGATGCGCTTCGGCTGCATGTGGCGGTTCCCAGGAACCAGACCCGCGGGTTTCACCGCTGCGGCTTCTGCCTCAGGCGGGGCCGCGAGGGGCTTCCTGCCGTGACGATGCCCACAGGGGTTGAGGTGCCCCTCGGTAGTGCGGAGATCCATCTGTTCTCGGCCGAGGGAATCATCTATTCATCACCCGACCTGATCTATCACTATGTGGAGTGCCATGGATATCGGCCGCCGGGCGATTATGTCGAAGCGGTCATGGCGCCCGGCTTGAACCGGGAAGTGCTGAGGAGGCTGCGTGAGGTCTTGGTCCGCGCGCAAGAGGCGAACGACCGGATCGATGCTGCTCTTGATCTCCTGGTGATGTCACCGTATGAAGCCCAAGGGTACATTTCCGCGGCTGATCTTGACGGCGCCGCAAATCTGTTCCTGAAGCAAAAGCTCATGGTCGTGGAAAGGCGGCTCGGTACGGATTGGCAGAGCAGGTGACGGGGACTCAATGTCGTGATTCGCCTCGTGACAGGCGGTGAACGCTCGGCCGCAACTCGATGGGCGTGCGGACCCAGGCGTCCGACAGCCGGCACAGCGCCTACAAGGCGAACGTGCTGTTCCGCCGGCAGAGCGTCGTGCTCGCGACCGTGCACGTGGTCGGCAGCGAGAACGGCCTGGCGCCATGGGCCCTGTGCGGTGCCAAAACACGGACACTGCTGCTGAGCTGGGCGTTTGTCGGGTGATCAGGCTGCTCTGTGGTACTCGTTGATCAGTCCTGTGACGGTCCTTCGACGGTGGATCCGGGAAGTCATGTCGATCACCTTGCTGGGATCGTGCGATGGCGGGCGGAGCGAACGGCCCTGATGTGGGCGATGATGGTTGAAATGGCGTTCGTACTCGGTCGGGACCTTGCGCAGGTGCCGCTCACCATGGATGAGCAGGTGGTCGAGGCACTCGCGGCGTAGCGTTCCCACGAATCGTTCGGCGAATGCGTTCGCTCGTGGTGACCGGACGGGCGTCTTGATGACCCGCACCCCAGCGGCGGCGAATACTCATCGAACAAGCGGGAGAACTTGCCGTCACGGTCCCGGATGAGAAACCTGAAGGCGCCGGCGCGTTCACCCAGGTCCATCAGCAGGTTCCGGGCTTGCTGGGTGGTGCGGGTGCCGATTATTCATCCGGCCAGGTCAAGCCGCATGGTGGTACTCCCTGATGACACCGCCCAGTCGGTCGCGTCGGCGAATGTCGAGCGGCGCGATCGGGGCAGAGTCTGTGCTTGGATCAGGAAGCGCTCGGAGCGGAGCTGCCTGCTGGAGCGCTCGATGTGGCCGATGTTCGTTGTAGAACGTCTCGAATTCACGCAGCGCCTGGAGAAGGTGCTTCTGGTTCCAGATCAAGGTCCGATCCAGCAGCTCACAACGACAGGTCTGAATCCACCGTTCCATAAGCGAATTCATCCGCGGTACCCGGACACCGCTCCTGACGACGCGGATTCCAGCATCGACCAGCACGGCGTCGAAGGCCGCGGTGAACTTGGCATCCCGGTCACGTATCAGGAACCTGGCCATGCCGCTGGCCTCCTGCGGGTCCATGACGAGATTGCGACCGAGTTGGGTGACCCACTGCCCTGTTAGGGCGGGCGGTCACGCCGAGGATCCGAACACGGCGGGTGGCGTGCTCAATGACCGCCAGCACATAGAGCCGTGCCCCGGTCAGCGTGCGCACCTCGAAGAAGTCACACGCCAGCAGCGCGCCAGCCTGGCTCCGCAGGAACGCGGCCCACGTGGTGGCCGCCCGCTCGGGAGACGGATCGATCCCCTGGTCCTTAAGACTCTCCCAGACCGTGGAGGCAGCGACCTTGATACCGAGCACGGCCAACTCGCCGTGAATACGCCGGTAGCCCCAAGAGGAGTTCTCCCGCGCCCGGCGCAACACCAGGACGCGGATGGCGCGGACCGTGCGCGGCCGTCCGCGCCGCCGCGATGCGCTGGCCGCGGCGTGACGGCGCCGCAGCAGATCACGATGCCACCGCAGGATAGTTTCCGGCCGCAGCAGCAACATGAGGTGCCGCAACTGGTCCATCGGCAGGCGGTGGAGCAGCCCAGCGAGGACGAACCGGTCATCCGGCGTGAACACGGGCCTGGTCACCTGCCGCTGCAGTACCGACAACTGGTGCCGCAGATCCAAAATCTCGATGTCTTTGTCATGATCGCTCCTGGACAGTAAGCGCAGGAGCGAGAAGATATTCGTCACCGTGAGGTAGGCCAAGCGCAGCACCACAACCGATCATCATGCCGTTCGCCGGGGCCCTCGTGACACCGCCGGGCCGAGATCGCCCATCATGCCTACGAGCTGCGCGGATGAATAATCGGCACCCGCAACAGGCGCCGGTTGACGAAGGCGTGGCCGAGCGTCGAGGCGTAGGTGAGCATGGGCATGACCTGGCAGTTCTCTGCTCCACCGCCTGGGCCGCGCGGGCGATCATGCCGTGCACGAACCCCGCCGACGGTGCAGCACCGGTCAGCGAAGCGACCAACTCGGCGCAGCGGTGCACCGGAATCGCGTGGGCCACCATCAGATACCACACCACGCCTGCAGGTTGATGCCCAGGCTGACCGGCGCGGCCGGCACCCCTTGCGGTCGCGTGGCGGCGTGCACCTTCCTAGCCCGCCGATCCATCGCCGCTTGAGGCAGTGTAAGAACGTCCCTCATCCGCCGAGACCGTCGAGTCTGGTGAAGGCCTCCTCGACGATTTGCGGCAGCCGTGCGGGATCCTCGGCGAGGTGCATGGCCGTGTAGAGGCAGGCCAGCGACACCTGCGTGGCCAGCGTCGCCACCGTGGGAGTGGCGCCGTGTTCGGTCAGTACGGCAACGATCATGGCGGCCTGCTGCTGCTGCTTCAGCAGCAGTCGCGCCATCAATTCGGGATGGCGACGCAGCAGCCTGGCGTGAACTGCAGACCGTTCCGGCGTGGTCGTCCATCCGGTCAGGCCCTCCTGAGTGGCGGCCCTGATCACCCTAAGTGCGGTGGCCAGCGAGTCGCCGATCGGTCGGCGGCGCTCGGCTTCCCGGCGTAGCGTGCCGATGAGGACTGCAAGGGTTCGTTCATCGTCGGCGAACACGACCTCCTGCTTGTCGCCGAAATAGCGGAAGAAGGTCGTGCGCCCGACTTCCGCCCGCTCTGCGATCTCCGTCACCGTGACGTCGTCAAACCCGCGCTCGCTGAACAGTTCGTAGGCAGCCGTGATGATCGCGTTCCGCGCCTTCTGCCGCTTGCGTTCTTGGAGTGACTCGGCCGACATGCCTTGCAGTCTATCCATACGGAACTCGATACGTTATGGTACTGAGTACCAAACGGTATCGAGTTCGGAGGGCATGTGCCAAGGATCGGTTTGCGGCGAACGGCCGCGGGTCCTCTCGGCGCAGGCGCGGACCTTGCGGTCCAGGCCCCTCGTCGACCGGGCGATGCGGGCAGAACTGGCGTTACCCGGCGGAGCAAGCGGCGAGATACGCGTATCGCTGTGGGGCTGGCCTCCGTTGTCGGTCGGCGCCAGGGTGGCAGGAGAGCATGGCGAACTGAGCGTCATCAACTTCCTCGCCCCGCACGTCTTCCACTGGCTGACGGTACGCGGCCCAGGCGGCACCCGCGTCGAGCGAGTCGCCGGCGAAGCCGCCTACACGAGCCAGCTACGGAACTTCTATGCGGCGATCACCGCAGGTGCTCCCGTGCTCACGGACGCCCAGGACGCCGTCGTCACGATGGGCCTGCTCGACGACATCTACCGGGCGGCCGGGTTGCCGCCCCGAGGCAATGGAGGTTGACACGTGAAAGAACAATCCCAGGACGACGGGGTGTCGCGCCGCGGCTTCTTGCTGACCTCGACCGCGGTGGCGGCGCTCGCCGCCACCGCGGAGCGCCCTCGGCCGGCCATGGCCGCGAGCGCGCCGGGCGTTGTGGAGGTCGCGTTGGAGGTGAACGGGAAGACGCGCACGCTCAGCCTCGACCCGCGGGTCACGCTGCTGGACGCGCTGCGCGAGCGGCTGGACCTCACCGGAACCAAGAAGGGCTGCGACCGTGGCCAGTGCGGCGCGTGCACCGTGCACGTGGACGGGCGCCGGGTGCTGTCGTGCCTCACGCTCGCGGCAGGCGTCAGCGGCAAGGCCGTGACCACTGTCGAGGGGCTGGCCAACGGGGACCGACTGCATCCGGTCCAGCGGGCGTTCGTGGAGTGTGACGGGTTGCAGTGCGGGTTCTGCACACCAGGGCAGGTGATGTCCGCCGTCGCGCTGATCGAGGAGGGGCACGCGGGATCGGAGGCGGAGATCCGCGAGCACATGTCTGGAAATATCTGTCGTTGCGGCGCTTATCAACAGATCGTGCAGGCAGTGCGGACGGCGAAGGAGGCGGCGTAATGCGTCCGTACACCTTTGCGTCAGTGCGCAGTGTAGGCGAGGCACTAGGACAGGCACGCGACGGATCGGCGTACCTGGCAGGCGGGACGACGCTGGTCGACTTGATGAAGCTGGAGGTCGTCACCCCCGCGCATGTCGTGGACATCACGGCCGTGCCGCTGCGCGGCATCCGGGCCGACGCCACGGGCCTGTTCATCGGGGCGACGGAGCGCATGGCCGACGTGGCCGGGCACGACCTGGTCGCGGGCCCGTACCCGATGCTGGCCGAGGCGCTGCGGCAGAGCGCCTCCCCACAGATCAGAAACATGGCCACCATCGGCGGCAACCTGTTGCAGCGCACCCGCTGCGGCTACTTCCGCGACCCCGCCACCGCATGCAACAAGCGCTCACCCGGCTCCGGCTGCCCGGCCGTCGGCGGGCACAACCGCTCACACGCCATCCTGGGCACCAGCGACGCCTGCGTCGCCACGCACCCCAGCGACATGGCCGTGGCCCTCATCGCGCTCGACGCCCGGCTGTCGCTGCGCGGCACCGACGGTGAGCGGACGCTGCGGTTAGCCGACTTCTACCGGCTCCCGGGCAGCACACCGCACCTGGAGAACGAATTACGGCCCGGCGAGCTGATCACCGGCGTGACCGTGCCCGCGCTGTCCTGGGCGCGCACGTCCGTGTATCTGAAGGTGCGCGACCGGCAGTCGTACGAGTTCGCGCTCTGCTCCGCGGCCGTCGCGGTGAACGTGACGAACGGCGTGATCGGCGAGGCCCGCGTCGCGGCCGGCGGCGTGGGCGCCAAACCCTGGCGGCTGCCCGGCGTCGAGAGGGCGCTGAAGGGCAGGCCGATGCGGCTGCAAACCTTCGAGGCCGCGGTGGCGCACGCCGCCGACGGCGCACGCCCACTGTCGCACAATGCCTTCAAACCGGCGCTGCTGTGCCGCACCATCATCCGCGCACTCGTCCACCTGGCAGGCTGATGTGGCAGAACCCTCGATGGACCGGATCGACGCGCGCGCCAAGGTCACCGGGACAGCCAAGTACTCCTCCGACCACAATCTGCCCGAAATGGCCTACGGGTATATGGTGACCAGCACGATCGGCAAGGGCCAGATCACCTCGATGGACCTGAGCATGGCCCGCGCCGCCGGGGGAGTGATCGAGATCTACACCCCCGACAACCGGCTGTCCTTCCCCGGCACGATGCCCGCGCTCGGAGGCGTTTTCGCGGAGACCCGCCACCCGTTCGCCGACCGCGAGGTCCACTACTACGGCCAGGTCGTGGCGCTGGTCGTGGGCGAGACCATCGAACAGGCCCGGGACGCCGCGGCGCTGATCAAAGTGACGTACGTGGCGCAGCCCCCGAAATCCTCCTTCGAGGACGCCAAGCAGAACCCAGCGGACCCGCCTTCCATCCCCGGGCTACCGCTCGGGGAAGTGATCGAAAAGCCGGTGGGCGTCGACATCGAGGCCGCGCTGGCCGCCAGCGAGATCAGAGTGGAGGAGACGTATGACGTCCCGCCCAGGCACCACATGATGATGGAGCCACACGCGGCCGTGGCGGCCTGGCAGGCCGGCGAGCTGACGATCTTCAGCGGAACCCAAGGGCCGGCGGCACACGCGCTGGAAGTGGCCACAGTGCTGGGCGTACAGCCCGCCGACGTACACGTCGTCAGCCCCTACGTGGGCGGCGCCTTCGGTGGCAAGGCGTTCACCTGGGCGCCTACCCTGCTGGCCGCGGCGGCCAGCCGCGCGCTCGGCCGCCCCGTCAAGGTCGTGACCAGCCGCGAGCAGCTCTTCACCGTGACGGGCCACCGGGCGGCGTCGTCGCAGACGTTCGGGCTCGGCGCGGACCGGGACGGGCGCCTGAAGGCGATCAAGCACCACACGACCAGCCAGAGCCTCGTGGAGGACCCGGGCTACCGCACCACTGCGAAGTTCTACGCCACGCCGAACGTCCATATCAAGCTGTCGATCACTCCCGATATGAACCTGCCCGCCGCCACGATCATGCGCGCCCCCGGCGACGAGGCCGGCTCTTTCGCCCTGGAGAGCGCCATGGACGAGCTGGCCGTCGCGCTCGGCATGGACCCCATCGAGCTGCGCATGACGAACTACCTCCAAGGAACCCTGATCGAGGGCAAGCCGTACTCCAGCAAGCACCTCGACGAGTGCTACCAGGTCGGCGCCGAGCGGTTCGGCTGGTCGCGCCGCCGTGCCCAGCCGGGCACGGTCATCGACGGCGACTGGCGGATCGGCATGGGGATGTCGACCGCCATCCTGGACTCGGGACGGGCACCCACCGCGGTGCGAGTAACCTTCCGCCCGAACGGCACCGCCACCGTAGCTTGCGCCACCTCCGACGCGGGCACCGGAATGTGGACGATCATGGCCCTAATCGGGGCTGGTGCCCTGAACATACCGGTCAACCGGATCAAGCCCGCGTTGGGCGACTCCAGGCTGCCTCTCGTGGGCAGCAACGACATGTACGGCGCCGTCGGCTCCGCCGCCACCTCGACCGTTACACCCGCGATCCTGGTGGCCGCGCAGGAGGCTGTCGACGAGTTGGTCCAACACGCCACCACGGCCGAGGGCTCACCACTGTTCGGTGCAACCGGTGTCCGGTATGACGGGGGCCGCCTCGTCGGGGCGGGAACATCGGTGGACTTCGGCGAGTTGCTCACCCGGACCAGAACCTCCGAGGTCGGCGCCCAGGGAACCACCGCGGCAGCGGACGACAGCCACGCCTACGCCTCGTACGCCGCGCACTTCTGCGAAGTCAAGGTCAACAGGTGGACCGGGGAGCCGCGCCTGTCCCGCTTCACGACCGTAGTGGACGCGGGCGCCATCCTCAACGCCAAGACCGCGCGCAATCAGATCACAGGCGGCGTGCTGTTCGGGCTCGCGGCGGCGATGTTCGAAGAGGGCAAGGTCGAGGGCGCCACCGGCCGGATCTCGAACGCAAATTTCGCCGACTACGTGCTGCCGGTCAACGCCGACACGGTGCCGATCGACGTACATTTCCTCGATTATCCCGACACCAGGCTCAGCCCGACGGGCGCGCGCGGGATCGGCGAACTCGGCACGGTCGGAGCCGCCGCTGCCTTCGCCAACGCCGTCTACAACGCCACTGGTAAGCGCATCAGGACTCTGCCCATCACCCCCGACAAGCTGCTCACCTGACCGGACAAGGGAGACGGTTGGTGACGGAAGAGGATTAATGTTCATGCGACGGCGTACGCGGGTTCGTCACGTGTCACACGCGTGACCAAGTGGACCAGGTCAAGAGCCGGTTGGTTCGCGGCTCGGGTATCGGGACGGTACTGCATCTGCTTGAGCCGGCTGCGGATGACCGCGGCGAGGTCCGCGTGTACGAGTTTTGAAGCGGTACAACCACGCGGGGCGATGTAGTAGACACACCGTCAAGAAGCCGTGGAGCTCTAGCTAACGACATTTCCTGGATTCTATATATTCTGACTTCGTACAGGTTCTCCACTCCTTCGAACGGACGAGATCCTGCGCATTCTGACCTTGTCCGAGCCGTTTAGCAACACAAAAAGATCGTGACGGTTGGCATTCGATGTGCGCTGCAAGTGCCGAGACCGCTCAGGTGCACCGCGCTTGTGCCCTTAGTGGCAGCAAGTTCGGTGCAGGCCACGAGCTTTTGGGTTTGAACGATAAGTTGGACCGGCCTGATGCATTATTTGCGGGAGTTCTCTTGCCGTGTTAGAGTGAAGACCGCCTTGCTGAATGAGGGGACTCGTTAATGTGCGACTCCCTCTCGACAGAACCGCTTGCTTGTACGAATATCGCTGCCCCATTATGGCGGGCACCAGGCGCGCAGATACGACCGCGAGCGCGAACCTCGTCGACCCCACGTCAAACTAACTCTTGAGTGGTCCCGTAACCCGGACATGCGGCGACATGCTGCTAATGATCGCCGGCATCACCACCCACAGGGCAAGATGGCGAAGCTTCTACATCGCACCTTTCCAACCTCGGACTCTCTGATCAGAGAGCTGGTCCGCGAGTTGCGTCTCTCACCTGAACCAGGTGTCCTGCCATGACGCCGGATTGGGTGCAGCCGGTGGACCGGCCTCTGGCCTGATCCAAGCGGCAAGTCGAAAAGGATCACTCCAAAACTCTACTAGGGCTTGGCGAGAAGGCTCGCCACAGGAAATTTTATTCGCGACTGCTCGTTCATTGCGAGTTCGGATTAGAGAAGGTAGGCATCATGGGAAAGATCCTGCGTAAAACGCTCGCCTCCGTTGCCGGTAGCGTGACGGCACTTCTACTCATGGCGAATACAGCACAAGCAGCCGATGGCCCAACGGCATACCACGGGAGCGACTGGGCTGTAGGCGTGCGTTATGACGATTTCCTCTTTCCAGATATTTTCCATGGGGTACAGGTGAAAGACGTGGAAGATGATGGAAACTATGTTTTCGCCCAGGTCTGGTATTATGATAACCGGAGCGCCTCTGAGCGGATGACAACGGCATACGACTACACACTTAACAGCACACCCACAAGTCAGGGGCTGCCGGGCGTGCCGGTCAAGTATCGGGTCTGCGAGGAAAATGGCTCGTGTGGCGGTTACAAGTCCTGGCCCCGGTGATCGCCCGCCGCCGCGCTCACGATTGATTCCCACGACGCGGCCACGACGCGATCTTCGATGATGAGCATGTGATCGCGTTCGGCGGATCGGTCGAGCGCTGGGGATCCAGGTAACGGCGGCGAAGCGGCCGCCTTCGCGGTCACGAGTCCCGAAGCTTCAGGGCGTCAATGCCGTGGGCGTTTACGCCGACCGTCCTTCCCAGCAGCCCTGCGCCTGCCGATAATTCCATCCATGCAGGTCAAGCGGCATGTGAGTACTCGTGGAGTACGCCGCCAAGCCGGGCTCGTCGGCGTATGTTCAGATCGGTGATTCGCTCTGGATCCGTGATCGGGTCCGGGACGGTATGCAGCGGGGCGGATTGGTTCAGGGCTTGATGGGCTCGGTGCCGGTTATAGAACAGTTCGTACTCGCGCAGGGCGTGCCGCAGGTGGCGTTCGTTCCAGATCAGGGAGCGGTCCAGGAGTTCACGGCGGCAGGACTGCACCCCATCTCTCCATGATGGAATTCATTCGCGGCATCCGGATACCGGTGAGTACGGTCTGCATACCTACGTCGGCGAGGATCTCATCCATGAGGGCGGGGAACTTCCCATCCCGATCGCGGATCAGAAAGCGTGCCCGGCAGTTCGCATCCTCCAGGTCCATCACGAGATTCCTGATCGCCTGGATCACCCAGTCGGCGGTCGGGTGAGCGGTGGTGCCCAGCACTCGAACGCGCCTGCTGGCGTGCTCGATGACCGCCAGGATGTACTGGCGCTGCCCGTCCAAGGTGACGGTCTCGATGAAATCGCAGGCCAGCAGAGCGTGGGCTTGCGAGCGCAGGAAGTCGGCCCACGTGGTGGACGCCCGCTGGGGTGCCGGATCAAGGCCTTCTTGCTTGAGGATCTCCCAGACCGTGGACGGCGCTACCTTGATACCGAGCATGGCGAGCTCACCATGCGCCCGCCGATAGCCCCAGCCAGGGTTCTCCCGAACCAGGCGCAGGACGAGAGCGCGGATGGAGCGGACCGTGGGCGGGCGCCCAGGCCGTCTCGGTTGGCAGGTACGGGCGTGACGCCGTTTCATCAGATTTCGGTGCCAGCGCAGGACGGTATCCGGGCGGACGAGAAGCCGCAGTCGGCCCAGGACCTCGCGGGGCAGCGAGGCCAGGAGAGCGGCGAGAAAGGCTCGGTCCTCGGGTGCGAATCTGGTTCTGGTGCCGGCGCCGAGTTGGCGTTCAAGGACGATGATCTGGTGGCGCAGGGCGAGTATCTCCACGTCCTTGTCCCGATCGCTCATGGGCAGCAACCGCAGCGCGGCGAAGGTGTTCGTGATGGTGAGGTAGGCCAGGCGAAGGAGCACAGCGGATCATCCTGCCGCACGCGTCTCCGTCTCCTGGGTGGCCGGAGTTCGCGCCGCCACGCGAAGCCCTCACATGGCCATGACCTGGGCGGATGTAATTTTCGGCAGGCGCACAGCTCCCGACCTTACAGACCGGCTTTATCAGAGTCTGTCACCGTGCCGCAGCTATTAATTCCCGAAAATGAGTAATGCTGGGGCCTTCGCGGCGTATCTAATGGGTGAGGGGGTCCGCTCTGGGGGTCCCTATCGCGCGCCTCGGGCCGTCCGCGTCAGTGATCATGAGGAGAGTAGTCGCCGTGTCGCATTCTCCGGAGCCTGCCTACAATTATGCCCTTCCGAGGGCATTTCCCTTCTACATCACGTGCGACGTGTCCCACTCGATGCACGCCCCCCGCGAGGACGGCAGGCAGACTCCGTTCGACATCCTTTCCAATTGTGTCGGGGAGCTGCTCTTTCAGCTCGAGGCCGGTGATCCGGGGGTGAGCGAGGCCGCGCACGTGTCCATCGTGGCCTTCCATGACAGGGCCGACGTGGTGCTCCCGCTCACCAGGCCCTGTGACGCGAGCAACATCCCCGCGCTGCCGAAGGGCGGTCAGACCAATTACGAGCAGGTGTTCCTGACCCTTCGGCAGCTCATCCAGGCCGACTGCGCCCGCCTGGCCGGGCAGTACCAGCTCAAGACCCCGGTGGTCTTCTTCGTCACCGACGGCGAGCCCTTCGTCGGAGAAGCCCGTCAGCCTGCCGAGGTCTGGCTGCCCGCCCATGCCAGGCTGATCGACCCCGCGTTCCCGCACCGCCCGCACATCACGGCGATGGGCTTCGGCCAGGTCACCGAGCAGACCCTCTGCCAGGTGGCGACGTCCTTCCGGAACAACCCGTTGGCGTACGTCGCGGACGAGTCGATCCAGGCGGTCAAGGTGGTGGCGGCGATAGCCCAGGCGGTCCAAGACAGCATCGGCAGCTCGATCAGGAGTTCCGACTTCGTGATCCCGATTCCGGCCGGCATGCGCCGGCTCCCCTGCGGAGGCTCCTGATGGGCCCGCCGGGCCGGGTCCGTACCAGCGCGGTCGCCGCCCTCGTCATCGGGTTCGCCGTCGCGGGCTGCAGCGGTTCCCGCGACTCGGGGCGGCAGATCATCGTCAACACGCGGGCGGGAGAGCGTGAGCAGCTCGTCGCCGAGATCTACGCCGCCGCGCTCGACCGGGCCGGCCTCGACGGCGTCGCCAAGAAGGTGGCCGAGGTCGCGGACTACGCGAAGCAGCCGGACGACGCACGGGTCGCCGTCGACTACGACCTCGACGTGCTCGTGGCCGCGTCGCCGGCCCCGTCGACGCCGGACGACCAGCGACTCCCCACCGCCCTCCCCGGGCACACACTCGTGAGCAGGACCGCGATCCAGAGCCGCGCGGTGCTCGCCGTGTCCCCCTCGCTGCAGCGGGACGTCCGGACGATCGCCGAATTCGCGCAGAGGTATCAGAACGACACGGCCCGCGTCACTGTCCTGGTCCCGCCAGAGTTCGGCGTGTTCAACCGGGCGCTGATCGACCGGGGACTCGCCGTCAGCAGTCAGGCCGACCAGGCCGCCTTCGACGCCACCCTGACACAGTCCGGTTTCACGGGAGGCGCGATCGTCCCGGCCGGCTCGAAGAAGGGAAACCTCGTCCCGCTCGAAGACCCGGACAATATCCTGCCCCCCCGGACGCTGAGCGTCTTCACCAGCGACAAGGTCGCCAAGGGGGACCCGGAGGCCGAGCGGGTGCTCCAGGAGGTGACGGACGCGCTCACCCCGCAGGTCGTCGACCGTCTGCTCACCGAGGTGAAGAACAACGGGAAGAGGCCGGCCGACGTGGCGAGGGACTGGGCGGGCGACAATGTGTCGATGTCGTCCGGGTTTCCTCTGGCACAGATGATCCTGGCCCTGTTGCTGGGCGGGGCGGCGGCGTTCACCGCGCTCTACCTGCTCGGCTGGCGTCCCGCGACGACCGCCGTGCGTGGGGGGAGGCAGCCGGACGTGGCGACACCCGATGCGCCGCAGTCCGCTGCCACGCAGGACACCCGCGTGGTCGTCGGTCCGGAGCCCAGGCGGATCGCCGTGCACCTGCCCTGGAGCACCACCTCGGCCGATGCCGGGCTTGCGCTCGACGGAGGCCTGGTCAAGGGCACGACAGTGCGCGCCGCCACGGTACGGGGCCGCACGCACAGCTTCCGCGGCGAGACCCGGCAGGACGCGTACGGTGTGCGGCTCAGCAGCGACGAGCGCTGGGTCATCGCGGTCGTGGCCGACGGCCTGGGCAGCGCGCGCCACGCGGAGATCGCGTCCACGGTCGCCGTCGGGGCCGCGCTGGACGGGATCGACTGCGCGTTGCGGTCCGGTGAACGCCCGCAGAACTGGGACTGGAAAACTGTGCTCGCCTACGTGTCCGACACGGTCCGGCGGACTACCGAGTCCCTCGGCTCGCCGCGGCCGGGCACCAATACCGAACGCGCCCCTTCCGCACGGCCCGGGACCACTCTGACTGTGGCCGTCCTCCCTTCGGAGGGAGAGGGGCAAGCTGTGTGCGCCGCCGTCGGCGACTCCCCGGCCATCCTCGTCACCGGCGGCCAGTGGCAGGCGTTGGCGTGCGGGAGAGGAGGCGGCGACAACGTGACGGCGGCGATCCCGGGCGACCTCGCCGACATCCAGGTCCAGGTGTTCTCGTGGCGCGCGGGTGACCTGCTGGTGCTCAGCAGCGACGGCTTCGCCGCGGGCGTCGCGGGCGGCCAGACCCCGCTGGCCCAGCGGCTGTCCCAGACCTGGCGCACGCCGCCGAGCCTGCTCGACTTCGTCCGGGAGGTCGACTTCCGCCTCTCTACCTTCGACGACGACCGGACGGTGGTCGCGATCTGGGCCGGACGCCACGATACGGCCGTGCCGTGACGGATCTTCGGATGATCGTCCGCGTCGGCGAGCTGACGTTCACCGGGGAGGGGCCGGTGCTCCGCGACGGAGGGCAGACGGACGGACTGCAGCTCTGCATCGCCCCCGACCAGCGCACCTACCTGTTCAAGAGGTACAAGTCCGAGACCGCCGACGAGGTGCGCGTCCCCGCGCTGCACTCCATGATCCGCTGGCGCAGGGAGCTCCCGGACGAGGAGCGTGCGGTGCTGGACGAGAGGTGCGCCTGGCCGATCGCCGTCGTAGGCACGCCCGCCAGGGCCGAGGGCATCCTGATCAGGCTCGCCGAAAGGTCGATGTTCGAACAGCGGACCTCCGGCTCGGGCGAGATGACTGAGACCCCGCGTCACCTCGACGAGCTCACCCGGAGCCCGGACCGTGCGAGGCGGATCGCACAACGGTACGAGGTGAAGAAGGCGTACTACGAGCCGCCGTACAAGCTGGCCGTGCTCGGTGAGCTGCTGGACACCGTCACCTGGCTGCACCAGCACGGGTACGCGGTGGGGGATCTGCAATTGCGCAACGCCGTCTTCACGATCGATCCGCGCCCCAAGACGTACCTCCTCGACTGCGACTCCTGCGTGCCGCTCTTGGGCGAGGGCGCGATGCCTCCCGTCGACCCGGAACAGTGGAAGCTTCCGGTGGAGCAGCGTGGGGTGGCCTTCGACGTGACCTCGGACCACTACAAGTTCGCCTGGGCGGTGGTGCGCTGCGTCCAGGAGATGGTCGAAACCTGGCAGCCGGATCCGGTGGTCCTCCGGAGGGTCATGCCGTCGGCCCTCGCCGACACGCTCATCGAGTGCAGCCGTACCCTGCCGCCGCCCGGTGTGCGGGAGCGGCTCCGAGAGGCGGCCGCGGTGTGGCCGAGGATGGTCATCGGGGAGCGGCTCTACGTCAACGTGGACGGCTACATCAAGAAGCCCTGGCCGACGGGCGAGTCGGCCGTGACACCGGCCCCGATCACTGCCACGCCTCCGGGGCCGGCTACCTCGGCAGGTTCGGGAGGGAAAGTGAAGTGGGCGGTCGTGGCGGGGGCCGTGCTGATCGTGCTCTTCTTCCTCATCATCGCCCTGGGTAAGTGACCTCGTTCAAGGGGAGTGAGCTAAATGTCAAGCACCAGCCGTGTCCCGGGCATCATGACCGCAGCCCCTGCGGAGTAGCCGATGCTTCGCCACCTCTCGATGCTCGCCGTGTCATTGGCCGTGTTCCTCAGCCCGGTGCTACCGTCCTCCACGCCGATCGTGCCCGACGGCTGTGAGCCACCCGACGTACGGCATCAGGAGCTCCAGGTGGCGAGAGACATGCTTCTGAACGTGCCGGACGCGGACATCGACATTCAGGTGAGTCCCCAGACCCTCCTGCCGACCTCGACGTCCTACGTCATCGACTACGTGGTGGAAAACTGCTCGGCGGATCATGGCGTCGCCGCCCGGGACGACGTCGCCTACACGGTCATCCTCGAGGTCGGCCCGAAGGTCCCAGATGTGCGAGACCTTTCCCGCGCCGACGCCGAAACCGCCCTTGACGCCGCCGGCCTTGGCAAGGACCCGCAGCCGGCGAGCGCGAGCGCCGACTGGAAGGTCGCCGGCCAGGATCCGCCCGCGGACCGACTGGTGAGCTTCGGCACGACCGTGCGAATAGACCTGGTCTCCCCGAATCCGCCCTCGTCCCCGTCCACGGTCACCACTTCTGCACCACCGCCCGGAACGCAGGGGCCCCAGGTTACCGTGCCGTCGCTGATCGGACTCGGCCCGGCGGTGGCCAGGCGGCAGCTCTCGGAGGTCGGCCTGGTGCTCAGTGTGGATCCCGATTCGCCCAAGACGGGGGCGATCCTCAGCCAGGATCCCGTGGCCGGCAGCCAGGTCTCCGAGGGCGCGACCGTGATGGTGTTGCTGCGGGAGGCGACGATGGAGGCGCCAAACCCGGGCAGCAGTGGAAACGAGAGCGAAACGGTCCCTGGGGAGATCCCCGAAGCCAACGGTGGCTCCATTTCGTCGCTGGTCCCCATAGCGATCGTAGGGATCATGCTCCTGGGACTGGCAATCGCCCTCGTCCTCGTCGCCCGGACCCTGCGGGCCCGCCGTACCGTTCGAAGGAGCGACCCGCACCAGGCCCAAGCCCCGTTCCCGTCCCAAACCCAGCCCCAGCAGGTGCCGTCGATCCACTGCGATCCGCACCCCGATCCCGCCCCGCGCCTGGAGATCCACCTGACCGGCTCTCCGCCGCCTGGCGCGGCCCCGTCCGCCCCGGTGCCGGACATTCGGGTGGAGCTGTTCGCGGACTCCGGCCGCCAGGAACTGAGAGAGGTCGTATCGTGACAGCCCACATCGAAACCGAGCCGGGCACCGCCGATCTTCTGCTCTTCGCGGACCCGAGGAACGCGGCGGCGGAGCTGTCGCGGGTCCTCGACACGCACCGCACGCTCGATCGGACCGAGGACGGCGCCCAGCGATCGGGCTCGGCCTTTCGCGACGCGCTCAACGGCAGGGTCGCCGACGCGGGCGGCGAACTGCTGCGCGGCGTCGAACTGGGCACGGTCCTGCTCGGCGGCTGGCTGCAGTACCGAGAGCTGGGGCCCGCCGCACGCAGGAGCCTCGAACAACCCGGAAGCACCGAAATAGTGCGCCTGGCCGGACATACGATCACATCGAAGCACGCCCCCTACGTCGACGTGTACATCGAGGGTCAGTACGTGGCCCGCGTCAGCTTCGGCATCGACCTGGAGTTCGAGGTCGCCATGCTCCAGACGAGCATTCGCAACGGTCGTCTGATGAGCCTGCGCGCGAGCGGCTGCATGGCGAGCATCACGTGGAGCGTGGAGGGCTTTCCGGTAGCCCAGAACACGGCGAGACTCACCATGCCGCTCCAGCTCAGGCTCGGTGACGGGATCCTCCTCCTCCGTGGAACGGACGCACCGCAACCATGACTGCGTCGAGGGTGCCGGGTATAACGCCGGCGGCACGACGCCCCACCTGTGGGCGCCCAGAATTCAGCCGCCGAGTGTGACCGTCGGGTTGTTGCTTCAGTCCGTGGACCTGTACGGGCATCTGGTCCCGGAGGCATCCGAGCGGGCTCGTACGGCGCTGAACAACGTGTACCGCTTCATAACGCATCGCAAGGTGCTTGATCTGCGGTTTTGACCTTCAGCAGCGTACGGGCAAGATCGCGGCTTGTGTCGGTTCGTCTGCTGTATCTGATCATGGTTCGGGTGTTCGGCTGGCTGGTGT
>NZ_BAAAZP010000149.1:0-175387 GCF_039536965.1 Nonomuraea antimicrobica
GCGACGACATCCATGAAGCCTTCATGACCCTTGCCGCTGCGATCATCTGCTGGCGACGCCTCGTCCGCTGATCTTTCTGTTAGGACCTCTAAGTGGGTGGCTATTGGGAGAGCGCGCCAGCGGGGCTCTCCTCAAGGAGCGGCAGGGTCGGCTCGGGAGACTTAATCCCAAGCACCTCCATGACTCGCTTGGCTGTGACCCGCCCCGGCCCACGCACGGTGGTGATCTTGTCGCGGGTGATGATGTTGCCCTGCCAGATCTCGGCGTTGCGGCGCCAGTCGATCTTCGTGGCGCCATGCTGCGTCCGGGTTCTTTTCGATCTCATAGGCGACATGTTGATGTAGTTCTTGCGGAAGTCGACCACCTGGTTTGCCGGGCCGCCCGACGTGGGCGGCGCCACGATGGAGTTCCATGAGGCCATGTGCTCGGTGAGCGTGGTGAGCATCGCTTGGGTGCGCTCGACGAAAGCGTCCTGGGCCTCGGTAGTACCGATCACCTGTGCACTGCGGGCGGGGATGCTGGCCTCGCTGAGCGCGTAGTCATGGAAGAGGAGTTCCTTGACCATTCCTCGCACCTGGTTGAGGAGGAACACCGCCGGAGAATTCTTCGAGAGGCTCTTCGACGTCTCGTCGATGCGGCCTCGAAGGAACGGTGACTCGTCCACGATCTTCGTGAGGACCCTGTTCAAGGGCTCACGAGTGTTGAAGGCGGCGAGGAGGCTGGCGGCGATCTGCTTCGTCTGGGCGGCGTCCGCGAAGTCCTGGTGGATTCTCGCGAGGTCGGGTTCGACGACGATTGTTCTCAGGACAATGGAGAGTCCACCTGGACGGCTGTTCCTGCTGTCCCTCCTTGCGGTGCTTCGCACGCCCTTCTGAGCGCGCTGCGCGCGGAAGACAGGCTGTAACACCCTGGGGGCAGTCCCGGTGTTGCAGCAGGTTTTGGCCCTGGCGGGCTGCCCGGAAGGGACGGCCCGCCAGGCGAGCGATCACGAGCGATGGTGGTGTGCCATCCTCCGTCCGATACCAGGGCCAAGGCGCATGCTCACCTCCTGCACCCATCAGCAAACTCCCCGGCCTTTTGTCTTGAGCGTTGCACCGTCAGCAAGAAGAGTCGCTAGGTCATCGATTGGGTACTCCTTGCCATCCTCGATCGGACTGGGGACGATCACGACGGCCCTTTGCTAATCGGTTGCGGGCACCATCTGGCTCAGGACTGATGAGGCCGAAAGACTCGAAGTGGCAGAAAGGCCGAAGGACAGGAGCAGGCAGTGACCCAGTGGAACCAGATCGAGGACGTTCTGCGTCGGCACCACGTCACCGACGTCCTCGTCCCCGGTCTGATCGATCGGGACGAGGGCCCCTTCCCCATGTTCCGCCCGCAGCCGCTCGTTGTGCACGTGGTGCTCGGCGACGAGCAGGCGTTGCGGCTCGAATCGGTCGGTCAGAACGACCAGTTGACGGTGCGGGTGGTGGATTCCATATCCCTCGAAGGCGTCGAGTTCTTCGAGCGAGTCGAGGAGGAGACGGACGACGAGATCGCCCAGGCATCCTGGGGGGAACAGCTTTTCGGGGACGGTTGGTCCCAGCTTCGGTGTACTGTCGCCCGTCCGTACACGGATGGCGGGTCCAATGCCGCCGAGGGCGTCATCAAGTGTCTCGCCCTCGAACTCGAGTCCCGCTACTGGCTGTTCTTCGATCCGACCTGGACCTTCGGCATTAAGATCGGAACCGCCGAAGACATGCGGCGTTGGGAGCAGGAGCACTAGGTGAGCTCGTCGGGGCGGGGGTAAGTGCGGTGAAGACGAGGGCGAGGCGATGGCGAGACGCAATTTCACGCCAGAAGCCTGCAAAGGCCGCGCCCTCTCCCGTATCAGCCGACCGTTCGGGAGAACCTCTGGCGAAGGTCAGGTCTCTGCGTCAGTGAACATCCTGATGTCGTCCAAGGCGTTCTCCACCGCGCCGCCGATCTCGGGATCGTCCAGGAGGGCTTGGAGCCGGGGAACTACGAGGTCGTGGTCGATGTAGCGGTGGATGCGCGCCACATGGCCCACGGTGAGCGCCGCCGTGTGCCGCACGTCGGCTGACGGATGAGCGAGCAGTTCCAGCGCCCAATCCTGGACCCATTTCCCGTCGTCCTCATGGAAGGCGGCAGAAATCAGCGCCGTGCAGATGGCCGCGACGTCGCCTGCGGCCACCGCCGAAGGAAGCTGCTCTCGACCGCCCGGTTGTGGCTCCACGTACTTCATTAGTTCTTCGGTCTTCCCTTCTTGTCCAGGCCAAAGGCCCTGCGCAACACGGACTGCTGCTTGTTGTCCAGCTCCTCCCAGGATCGCTGGTGCCCGTGGTATTCGTCGCCCCTGGTCCTGTCGAACACGACGAACTCGCCAGTGCTCTCATCGCGCGCGAGCCGGCGGTCGGTGTTGGGGCCCTGCGCGATGGAGTTGTCGAGGGACTCCTGAGGACGGCTCGGTGCCGCGTTCGACCGGCCTCCCTGGCTGTTGCGGCCCTCTTGGTGCTTTGGGCTTCCGCCCCACCAGCGGCCCGACGACCCGCTGTTGCCCGACGACCCATTGCCGCTCGAGTTGTTCTGCGACGATCCGCCGTTCCCGGAGGACTCCCCCTGGTTGCGCTTGTTGCGGCGGCTCATCAGCGTCATGCCCGGCATGTCGCGATCCACCCCGGGCCCTCGCGAGGTGTTGAGTCTGGGCAGACCTCTGCGGACCTCGTCGAACCGGCCGGTGGAGCCGCGCGCGAGGGCGGGCCGGAACATCCGATGTACGCCCTCGGCGCCTTCGCGCCGGACCCTGAGGATCCGGATTCTGCCGCGGGCCAGCTCGCGCATCGTCAGCAAGCTCACTGCGGGCCCGCCCATCAGCATCGTCGTGAGCACCCGGGCGGAGGTGTAGATTGCGCCGCTGATCACCGCCACCTGGACGCCGGTGGCCAGAGAGGCGGCACCGGTCAGCAGCCGCGGCACGTACTCCACCGCCGATACCGCCTTGCCCATCAACTCCAGCGCCCCACCTGGAGCGCTGTACAGCGCGACCAGTTTGGTCGAGGACTCCCCCTGGTAGTTCTCGCCCACCGCACGCACCGAGGCAGCCACCTGCGCGGCTGTCTCTGCCGACCCGGCCAGCACAGCGTTCCAGGCGTCGCGCTGCCGCAGAATCTCCGGCACCCTGACGTCCGGGCGGGGGAGGCCCATTAATTCCAGGACCATGTCGGCTTCGGGGGGAAACGGCATATCCGGCATGTGGTATCCCTCAGCCTGGATAGGCGAGGTCGGCCGCCTGCGACTGGCCGAACGGGACAGACTCGACCTCGGCGATGTTGGCTCGAACTGTGTTCAGCCCGTCGCCGGTCTCGGTAAGGAAGCGAGAAACGCTCAGCAACGCTTCCACCCCGTAGCTGCCGCACCGGGCGTACTCGTCGTACAGCCCGGAGAACAGCCCGGTGTTGTCCCCCCACGATTGGCAGCCGTATCCGCTCTCCTGGAGCCGCTGCAGGGCGGCGGTGTACTGCTCGCCATGGAGACGCATCAGCCCCGCATAATGCGTGACCTGTGGTCCTGCGATCTCGATCCCCGAATTCATGTCGCGTCACCCTAGCGCAGTGAATTTATCCTAAGGCCATGGAAAGCAGCCATTGCCAGGCGATTGTCCCGTACCGCGCTGAAGTCTCTCTGAAGTTCCGCTGAATCAGCAGAACCGGTGTCTGTTTAGGCGCTCATGTTTACCTCCCGTCCGCCGTCGATAACGTTGGTCGCGAAGCGTGAGGGTGATGGCTGTTTGCGTGGGCCGACCGATTTGCTCGTGGCATCGACACTCCCGCACGGCATGAGCGAGCTATGTCGCCACGCGCGACATTCGCCATTTTTTGTGTGGCAGACTGGGCGATCGTAATTGTGCCGACCACTTGGAGTCACGTGACCCCGATTACCCCTTCGCCACAAGACGACGTCGAGTTGGCGGAGCAGATCCTGCGCCGAGGCCGTGAGGTGACCCGGCGGATTCAGCAGGCCAGAGCGCAGGTTGCGGACGTCACTGGACAGGCGGAGGGCGCAGATGGCATGGTCAAAGCGATCAGCGATGGACGCGGTGTCATCACGGAGCTGAGCTTGAACCCGCGCGCGATGCGACTCGGTCATCTGGCGCTCGGCGAGCAGGTGACCGCTGTGCTCCAGCAAGCCCAGCGGGATGCTGAGCGGCAGACCCAAGAGATCGTTGATGGCGCGCTCGCCGACACCGCTGATCTGCCGAGGCGACTGGACGAGACCTTCATCCGTGAGCGGCTCGAGCAGATCGCCCGTGACTTTCTCTGACTGCGGAGGTGAGTGTGCTCGGACCTCGTAAGATGCCCGCTGACATCAGCGCGGAAGAACACGCCTTCGACGCCGAAGAGGTCGAACGGATCCTCGCGTGGAGCGAGCGGGTGCAGGCCGACATCGAGAATGTCGTCGGAACCGGCGCAGGTGCCTCAGGTCAGATCACCGCGACCGTGGCGGCGGACGGCACGGTGCTGAAGGTCTTCATTGAGGAGCGCGCCATGCGGCTGGACAGCCGGACAGTGGCCGCAGAGGTGCTGTCCGCCGTCCACCAGGCCGGGGCGGACGTGGCTCGCCATATTGAGAAGCTGATCCGGGAGGGCCTGCCGGGCTTCGATCCGTCCCGATTCGCCGCCGGGTTCGAACGCCTGGTGAACCTCGACATATGAGGACTCCTGCGGGAGTACTGTCAACTCGGCAACGGCTCCGTCAGATTTCCTTGCCGCCTGGAGTGAGAGGGACGCGCTCGTGGCGCTAGAGACAATTGAACTAAAGGGATGAGCCCAGCGGGGTCCACGCATAGGCATCAAGGGGTGGCGGCGGCGCTGCCACTCGGCCATGGGCCTGCCGCCCACCAGGCATGCGACTTGGGAGGGATCGGCTCGGCAAAGCCACGCTGAGCCGCATCTTTGTCCCTAGCGCTCGAACGTCTTGCCGAAGCCGGGCTGATCATTGCTCCGAGTCAGTCTTGGTGCCTCGGCGATGCGTTGTCCACTTGCGTCGGACGCGGACGATGCCGGCCGACTAGGCCGGGGATGGTGGTGAACCAGAAGCGTTGCCCCTTCTTGGTCAGGCCGCAGCCGAGGGCGACCTCGCGCCAGGACGCCCGGATGCTGATGGCCGTGATCGGGAAGCCCACGACGAGCCAGAAGGAGTGGTAATGCCAGCGGAGCCAGGCCCGGAGCCCGGCTGTGATGGCGGCCAGGACGCCAAGCTCTCGGGGCGTTCACTTGTCGGGGTCGAGGTCGGTCCTGGCGATGACCGCGCGGAAGGCGCGTCGCACGTTGTGGGAGTCGAGCGGAGTGTCCACGGCCGAGGTGAACACGAGCGCGTGTTCCATCGCTCGCCCGCCTCTTCCTTGTCCGCCTCCTGCTGAGCCCTCTGCGCTTTGAGCGCTTCCAGGCAGCGCTGTGGGAGCGCCAGAGTGCGTCGGGACTTCCGGGTTTTGGTGTCCCCGCCGGTACGGCCGGACTGCCACACGGCCACGTATGGGGGAACGGCGCGGGAAGTGTTCCTGGTGTTCCTCGTGTCCCCGGATCGTCTCTGACCAGGGCAAACACGCCTGATCATGAGGTGCGGCAGAGGGGCACCGGCTCTACGTCTGCCCCTCGTTCGAGACTGAGTGCCTGTATGATCACAAACCGCAACAATCGCCCCATCCGTCACAGAGGCCTACAGAGTTCTGCGAGGACGGTGGGGCTCAGCGGAAGGAAGGGCATGAACATTCGGACCAAGCTCGCGGCCTTGGCCGGCGCTGCGGTGGTTTCCACCGGCCTGGTCGCCAGCGCTACGCCGGCATACGCGGCTGGCCCCTGCGGCAGCAGCTACTACCAGATCGACGTGTACAAGATCAGCAATAGCTCGGGCGGGACGGTCGGCCGCATTCATCTCTACTACTCCAAGTCCACCAAGAAGAACTGCGCCCTCACCTACGCCACGCCCACCAAGCGCGGCTACAAGGAGGTGAAAATCCGTAACTCGGATGGCACGCGATGGAACGACACTGACGCGGGGACCTTCAGCGAGTACGCGGGCCCGGCTTACGTCTCCGCTCCGGGCGACTGCATCGACATCTCAGGAAAGGTCGGCGGCAACGGCGCCACGTACTACGACAGGCATTGTGGCTGAGTCGTTCTAGGCCGCTCGTGAGTTGAGGCCCTCTCAGAGACGCACTGGGAAGGGTGAGACATTTGGCGCTTCGCGCGTCTATCCGCGCTCCGCGCGGCTCTGGAAGGGCGCGCGAAGCGCCATCTTCGTGTGACTTGTGAGTTACGTACTGAGTGACAACGACGGAAGGCGATCAGGGGGCAGGCCGTGAACGTAGGTAAACGTGCTGCCCTCCGCCGCTTCGGTCAGTCAGGCGTGCTTGTCAGGATTCCTGATCATCGCGCCATGCTCCCAGCAGCGACCGACAACACAGAATGCGCCCGAGGTTGCCGTCACGCCAGTCGGTATTAGGCCATTTCAGAGGCATCAAATATCATTTCCGGATCGGCTGGATGAGACTTTTCTCTCCGCTTTTCAAGCCGCCGCCCGTCGGGCGCCGGGCGCGTGGCCTCTCCGGCCGGTTCCGCCCGGCCGGCCTGCCGCACAACGGACGCGGGCAGAACCGCGCGCAGGATATTCATCAGCAAGACGCGGGACGCCCACTTCCGGACAGCGCCGACGAGGTCAAAGCTTGCCTCTGGCGGAGCAATCCGGCACCGAGGTGATCGCAAAACGGCCCTGGACGTAGATGAGTGGCTGAGGGCTGATCACCTAAGGGAACGACGACGTCGAGTGAGTGACCACATGGGTGACTATCGCGGTGGACGCTTTCGGATGTCCGGAGACGGTTGAAGACTTCCTGGCTGGTCAGGCGGGGCTTGTCCGGTGTCGGAGGCATGGGACAAGTGGCTTCGCATCGAGGCAGCGGTAGACGATGGCCGCTGTCGATCAGGTAGGGGAAAGGCAGGCCATGCTCCGGCGGCGCTACTTACGATGGTGGCTGGCTGCGCCGGCGACGTGCCTCCTGAGTTTCCTGTTCTTGTGGCTGCCGGCGTTCGTTGCCGGTGATGCGGGCGTGGCATGTGGCGGCCCGCTGTCGCTCAGCCCGTCCGAGATGAAGTCCGGTCTCGAACGGAAGTGGGAGCGTCTGCGCGAGCCCGTGACGTCCACGTTTGAGCAGGTTTTGGTTTTCAACGCTCTGCCTTCTGTGAGCGCCCTGCTGTCAGGCGCGTTCGCCGCCCGGGCGGGGCGGCGGCTCAGTACGGCGGTGGGGGCGCTGGCTGTTTCGGTCATGCTGGTAGTCGCGCTTGACTGGATGTACCTCGCGCTCGGGTACTACAGGCTGCTCAACTGTGCGGGCTGGGATGGAGAGCTTCCGTGGCTGCTGTGGCATCTTCTCCCAGTGCTTGGCTACAGCAGTGCTGCCGTTTTGCTGGCCGTGGGAGTCGTGGCCCGTTGGAGGTCGCCGCGGAGCGGAGGATCTGGTCCGGTGCGTTATGACGAGGTGATCGGTCCTCTCCGGACGGCATACGACGACGGTGCCCGACAACGTGATGTCATGGGTAAGGCTCCGTGGAAGCTGGCGGAGCGTGAGGCGTTTCTGAAACGTCTAAATGGCCATGGTTGTCGGCGGCTGCTGGAGGTCGGTGCCGGGAGCGGCCAGGACAGTGCGTACTTTCAGGAGAACGGTCTGGAAGTCGTGGCCGTCGATCTGTCGCCCGCCATGGTTGCTCTCTGCCGAGAGAAAGGAATTGAGGCCTATGTCATGGACTTTCTGGGTCTCGATTTCGCGGCCGGTTCGTTCGATGCCGTGTACGCGCTGAACTGCTTGCTGCATGTCCCCAACCGTGACCTCGCGGCGGTTCTGGATGCGATCCATGCGCTGATGCGGCCCGGTGGCCTGTTCTTTCTCGGTGTGTACGGCCTGGCCGACACGACTGAGGAGGGTCCCTTCGAAGGGGATGATCATTACCCGCCCCGGTTCTTCTCCTTCCGTAGCGATGAGCGGCTTCAGGAGTACGCGCGGAAGGCTTTCGAGATCGTGGACTTCCATGTCGTGGAAGCCGGCGGACACAGGTTTCAGTCGCTCACGTTGCAGCGGGCAGTGTGATCAACGGGTTATGGCGTCGTTCTGGACGAGGGCGTGAGAACGGTGTCGAGTTGGGCCTGCTGTTCCTGGGTGAAGGCGCGGCGGGGGAGGAAGCCGGTGAGTTGCCTGTTCACGAAGAACAGCCAGAATTCGGGGTCGTGCACCACCTGGCTGAAGAAGGACCATCGCATGGAGGTGGTGGTCTGCTCCGTACGGGAGTCGATACCGTCGTCTGTCACGTGGATCGTGGTGGGAATGCACAGGTAGCCCAGTTGTCTGCGCGCGGTCCGGCGGATCGACCAGGTCAGGGCGAAGGGGAACACGACCGCCCCGGCCAGCATGCCGATGCCCAGGCCCAGGTTCCCGAGGAGGAGGCAGAGCGCGCCCAGCACCAGCAGGACGGCTATCAGGGTCCGGATCGGGACCTTGAGCTGCCGTCGCAGGCCCAGCTTCAACGCTCGCGCCACTTCGTCGGGCGTGGGCTCATAATCGACGGTGAAATTCAACGTGCCGCCTTGGTGGAGGGGAATGCCGCGGGGGCGAGTGCGTGCTGCGGCCTGGTGGACGGTTGATCGGTCGCGCGGTCGGCGATTAGCATCGCGACTCCGATCTCCCGTCAATTGTCAAAGGGGCGGTCATGTCCGTGACCGGGAATGTTCGCAGGGCCGTGGCGGTGGCGTTAGCCGTCGTCCTGGCCATGACCGTGGCGTCTCAGGCCGGGGCCGGGACGGTTGTCAAGCCCAGACAGCCGAACGTCATCTTCTTTCTCGTCGATGATCTTTCGGCCGAATTGCTCCAGTATATGGACGCCGTGAGCGGGCTGGCCCGCGACGGTACGACGTTCAGCAACTACTACGTCTCCAACTCGCTCTGCTGCCCGTCGCGGGCCTCCATGTTCACCGGCCAGTTCCCGCACAACACGGGGGTCGAGACGAACAAGGGGTCGGACGGAGGCGGCTATCGGGCCTTCGAGAAGCATGAGGGACGGACGTACGCCGCCGCCCTCGACCAGGCCGGCTACCGTACGGGCTACCTCGGGAAATACATCAACGAATACCCGCTGAACGCCGACTACCGCGTGCCCGTCGGCTGGGACGAATGGCATGTGGCGGGCGGGGGCGGATACAGCGAGTTCAAGTACCAGCTCACGCGTTACGTCAAGGAGGAGTCGGCCGGAGAGAAGCCCATCGACCCCTCCGACGGGACCTACTTGGTGGACGAGCTCGGGCAGCGGGCCGTGGACTTCATCGAACGGTCGAGGCGGCACGCGCCGGGGGAGCCGTTCTTTCTCCAGGTCTCGCCGTTCGCGCCGCATTCCAGGATCGACGCGAAGCCGGGGGAGAAGGAGCCGCGTTTCCCGCCCGCGCGCCGGGACCGGCCGAAGGACCAGTTCCCCGCCGGGGAGTTCCCGCACGGTGACTGCGGCGGGCCCGACTGCGCCACGATCGACGTGGCCGCGCTGCCCGCGTTCGACGAGGACACGGCCGACAAACCGGCCTGGGTTCGCCGGGAGCCGCTCGGCCCGCAACTCGTCAAGGAACTGCGTCAGGACTTCCGGGATCGGATCCGCATGGTGCAGTCGGTGGACGACATGGTGGAGCGGGTGCTGGGCACGCTGTCGGACGCGGAGCGGCGCTCCACGTACGTGGTGTTCACCAGCGACAACGGGTTCCACCTGGGGCAGCATCGGCTCCTGCGCGGCAAGTCCACGGCCTACGACCACGACGTACGAGTGCCGCTACTGGTCAAGCGGCCGGCGGCGGGACGGCACGGCGACCTGGTGAGCGAGGCCATCGTGCAGAACGTGGACCTCTTCGCGACCTTCCTCGACCTGGCCGGGGTCCGGAACGCGGGAGACCGCGACGGACGCAGCCTGGTGCCGCTCGTCCAGGGGCGCAAGGTCGGGCAGTGGCGGCAGGCGGCGCTGATCGAGCACGTCAGGCCGGATCCGGCCGCGCCCGGCGAGCCGGACCCCGACGCGGAGGAGATGCAGGCGGGAATGCCCGGCTACGCGGCGGTACGTACCGCTGGCGAGCTGTATGTCGAGTACGAGGGGGTTGAGCAGCCCGAGTACTACGACACCGTGCGGGATCCGCATCAGGAGTCCAACGACCCCGGCAACGCGAGGACGGCGGAGCTGGCCAAGGTGCTCGATCGGTTGCGGGGGTGCGGGCAGCCTGGGGCCGAGGACTGCTGGCGGGCCGCCTCACACCTGCGCTGAGGCCGGTACGGCTACGGGCACGGGAAATGGGTGGGGCTGGGTTTGGCTCAGAGGGGAACGAGGGGTGGGTGTCAGTTGAGCAGGGTTCTGGTTTCGGCCAGCAGGTCGACCTGGGCTCGCCAGTCGTCGCCGCCCGAGATGCCGATGATCGCGTGGGTCGCCCCGGCCTCGCGGTACTCGGCCAGCCGCTCAGCCGCTGCCTCCGGGCGGCCGGTGAGGGGGATGTCGATGACGTCCTGGAGGGGACGGCCGTAGGCGGAGCCGATGCCTGAGGCGAGCGCCTCTCGGGACGGGAGCCCCGGGCCGTCTCCGAGTGCGGAGGTGCCGCCGATGGCGATCAGCGGGGTGGGGCGGCCGTGTTCGGCGGCCAGTTCCGCCAGCCGGGCCCGGCCCTCGGCGACCTCGCGGGGAGAGATGAGTGACGGGAACCAGCCGTCGCCCAGCCGGGCGGCTCTCCGGATGGCCGCGGGTGAGGCGTTCCCCACCCAAACGGGTGGCATCGTGACGGCAGGGGTCAGCTCGACGGGCTCGCCGCGCTCAATGGCAGGGGGCAGCTCGACGGGCTCGCCGCGTTCAACGGCGGGGGTCAGCTCGACGGGCTCGCCGTGCTCTACGGCGGGGGTCAGCTCGACGGGCTCGCCGCTCTCCTCCGGGAGCGTGGCGGCCGAAGCCTGCTCGTACGGCAGCCGCGTCGGCTCGCCCGCCAGCAGCCGGGGCAGCAGTTCCAGGGCCGTGTCCGTACGCCGCCCCCGCTGTGCGTACGTGACCCCGGCCGCCGCCCACTGCCCAGCGCCCCCGCCGGACCCGACCCCGAGCACGAGGCGGTCCCCGGAGACGTACTGGAGGGTCGCGATCTGCTTGGCGGCCCAGGCCAGGGGGCGGATGGCCGGTACGAAGACGCTGGTGCCGATCCGGATGCGGCTCGTGGCCGTGGCGGCGGTGGCCAGGACGATGGGCGCGTCCAGCGTGGGCGCGCCGATGGCCAGGTGGTCTCCGTGCCAGACGCCGTCCAGTCCCACGTCCTCCACGTGCCTGGCGGCCGCCGCGGGCGTGATGCCTTCCCTGCGCTGTACGGCCACCCCGGGCAGGATGACGCCGATCTCGAGATTTCCCACGAGGACCACCCTGCAACCTCAAGTCAGGTTGACGTCAACGGGGAAACCGATGGCGGGGACGGGTGATCGGCGAAACGATGTCGCGCTATGACCGAACCAGTCCATGCCCTCGTCCGTCCGGCCACAGAGCGGGACGCGGCCGTCCTGGCGGAGTTGAACCGCTTCGTCCACGCCCTCCACGTCGAGGCGCGGCCGGACGTCTTCAGGACGGCGGCCTCCGAGACCGGCGAACTTGCCGCGATCTTCGCCTCCTTCCTGGCCGGGGACGACACCCTGGCGTACGTCGCCGAGGTGCGGGGGCGGCCGGCCGGTTACGTCACGGCGGTCGTGCATCGGCGTCCGGGGGACGAGATGACGCGGGCCAGGAGTTTCGTGTCCGTGGAGCACCTCGCCGTGGATCCCGGGGTGGCCCGTGGCGGGGTCGGTACGGCGCTGGTCGAGGCGGTGCGTACGGCCGGACGGGAGGCGGGCTGCACCGCCGTGCTCACCGACGTCTGGGACTTCAACCAGACCGCCCTGGACTTCTTCGAGGGCCTGGGTTTCACGCCCATGCGACACTGGCTGGAGCACCCGCTGTGAGCGGTTTGTCCCGAAGCGTGGGAGTGCTCTTGCAAGCCCGCTCCTAATCGCTTAGGAAGGTTTCCTATCTATATATAGGGAGTTGAGGCGGGTGCGCGCAGTCTTAGCGATCCTCGGGCTCCTCCTGGCCACCGCCTGTGGGCAGGCCCAGCCCGAGTCGCCGGTCAACGCCGAGGACGTGATGTTCGTGCAGATGATGGTGCAGCATCACCGCCAGGGCATCGAGATCGCCAAGGTGGGCACGTCCCGTACCAAGAATCCCGAGGTCAAGACGTTGACCGCGGCCATCGAGAGCACGCAGCAGGACGAGGTCGAGAGGATGCTGCGCTGGCTGCACGCCTGGGGACAGCCGCTGACGCCCGCGACCGGCGCGCACGACCACCACGGCGGCATGCCCGAGACCGACCTCAAGCAGATCCAGTCGCTGCGGAAGTCGAAGAACTTCGACTACGACCTGCTCAATCTGCTGATCGCGCATCAGGACGACGCCGTCCAGATGGCCGCCGCAGAGGTGTCGGGCGGGGCCAACCCCGAGGTCCAGGAGTGGGCGGCCCAGGTGCAGACGTCCCGCCGGGGGCAGATCGACATGATGATGAACCTCGTCAAGCGGTGAGGTGGCCGGTGCCGCTTCACCGCGCCCGCTCCTAGCGGGGTGCTCCCGGCGTCGGCGTCGACGCCCGCGCGTGCCGGGCGCCTCGACGCCGACGCCGACGGCATGCAGGGTGTCTCGACGTGCCGTGCGCCGGGCGTGACGACGTCCTCCGAGCCTGGCAGGCCCTGGACGGGTGTCGCAGAACGCGTCATCACAGCTCTCAAGTAACGAAATCCAAGTTCCTCATAGACGGCAAGGGGAGAAAAGTGATTAGATCACTTGATATGTCCGAGGTAGCGCGGCCCACGCTTTCCGACGCTCTGACCGAGCGCATGCTGGAGCTCATCCGTACGGGAGGGCACCGGCCAGGCGACAGGCTGCCCTCGACCAGGGAGCTCTCCCAGCGCTTCGCCGTCACCACCCCGACGCTGCGCGAGGCGCTACGCAGGCTCGAGGCCACCGGGGCCATCGAGATGCGCCATGGCTCCGGCATCTATGTCGGAGCCGACATCGAGCGGCTGGTCCTGCCCAACCCGAACATGCGCGAGATGCACGCCGCGCAGCTCCTCGACCTGCTCGGCGCGCGGATCGTCATCGAACCCCCGCTGGCGGCCCTGGCCGCCGAGAACGCCGGTCACGAGGAGCTGGCGGCGCTCAAGCGGGTGCTCGACGAGGCGGGCAGGCACCTGCGCGGCGAGGACGCCGAGCTGCACGACGCCAACATGACCTTCCACCGGGCGACGGCCGGGATGGCGGGCAACAGCGTGCTGCACGAGATCGTCGACTCGCTGCTCACCGTCCACGGCCCGGAGCAGCGGGAGATCCTGCAGATCTTCGACGACCGGCGCCGTGACTACGACGAGCACCTGGCGATCCTGGAGGCCATCGAAGCACGTGACGCGGCGCAGGCCGAGGCACGGATGAGGGCCCACCTGGTCGACGTGAAGACGGTTATAGAGCACAGGGTGCAATCCCCCCGATGAGATCCAAGGAGGCCGGCCCATGTTCCGGTCACGTGTGGCCACGCTCGGCGTGGCGGCTCTGGTCCTGACCGCCTGCGGTGGCAACGGCGCCGCGACGCAACAGAAGAAGACCGAGCTGACGCTGTACAACGACAAGGGCGCGTGGACGAAGTACTTCGACGAGATGGGCGCGCTGTCCAAGCAGCGCATCGGCCTGGGCATGAAGCCGACCGGGTACACGGACTCGGCGCAGTACCAGGCGTTCATCAAGGCGTCGTTCCGTACGAACGTCAAGCCCGACCTGTTCACCTGGCAGACCGGGGGGATGCTGGCGGAGATCGTCGAGCAGAAGCAGGTGGCCGACACCACGGCCATCTGGCAGGAGGCGATCAAGGCGGGCGACCTCTCGCAGGACCTCCTGCCGTACTACACGGTCGGCGGCAAGCAGTACTGCGTGCCCATGAACGTCGCCTACTGGGGCATGTTCTACAACAAGAAGATCTTCGACCAGTACGACCTGAAGCCCCCGCAGACGTGGGACGACCTCGTGCAGGTCGCCGAGACCCTCAAGAAGAACGGCATCAAGGCGTTCTACCACACCAGCGTGCTGTTCTCGTTCGTCTGGTTCGAGCAGCTCATGGCCGGCACCGACCCCGACCTGTACGACCGGCTGTCCACCGGCAAGGCGAAGTACACCGACCCCGGTGTGGTCCAGGTGATGGAGAAGTGGAAGCAGCTCATCGACGCCGGCTACTTCATCAACCCGGGCGACAAGACCGACCCCGGTGACGTGCTGAAGAACGGCAAGGCCGCGATGGTGTCGTTCGGCACCTGGTTCAACACCAGCATGACCACGCGGGAGATGAAGGCGGGCACCGACTACGACTTCTTCGTCATCCCCAACGTCAACCCGGCGCTGCCCAAGACCTCGATGATCTTCGAGAGCGGCCCGCTGTGCTCGCTGACCAAGGCGGCCGATCCCGAGGCCGGCATGAAGTACCTCAAGTGGTGGACGTCGTCGGAGGCCCAGGAGAAGTGGGCGACCAGCCGCGGTGACGTGAGCGCCAACCCGAAGGTCGTGATCGACGACAAGGCGCTCGGCGCGGTCACCAAGGACGCGGGCGGCGGCAAGTACCGCCTGGTCAACCGCTACTTCGAGGCAACGCCGCCGCCCGTGCTGAGTGCCGCGCTCGACGGGTTCAGCAAGTTCGTGACGGAGCCGGGCACGTACAAGGAGGTCCTGGAGACCATCCAGAAGGCCGCCGACGAGTACTGGAGCACGCATCAGTGAGTGCTCGAGCCCCGAGGTTCGGCCGGTTCAGGTATGGCTACGTGGCGCCCGCGGCGCTGCTGGTCGCGGTGCTGCTCTACGCGCCGTTCCTGTGGACGGCCTACCTGAGCCTGACCCGCTACGACGGCCTGGAGCCGCCCGCGTGGAGCGGCCTGGCGAACTTCGCCAAACTGTTCGACGACGCCGCGCTGCTCACCTCGACCCGTAACACGCTCATCTGGGTGATCGGCACGATGGTGCTGCCGGTCGGGCTCGGCCTGCTGGTCGCGGTGCTGTCGTACGACATCAGGGGCGGCGCGTGGTTCCGGGTGCCGTTCATGCTGCCGTACGCGCTGAGCGGCGCGGGCCTGGCCATGGTGTGGAGCCCGATCCTGTCCCATGACGGCATCGCGAACCTGCTGCTCGGCGTGGACACCGCGTTCCTTCAGGAGGCCCCGGCCAACACGTTCGCGATGCTGGCCGTCTGGACGTGGCAGCAGCTCGGCGTGAACACGCTGCTGTTCGTCGTGGGGCTCCAGTCGATCCCCAGGGAGCCGGTCGAGGCCGCGCGGATCGACGGGGCCTCGGGGTGGCGGTTGTTCCGGCACGTGATCTGGCCGCTCATGCGTCCGCTGACGGCGGTCGTGGTGGGGCTGGCGCTGGTGGCGAGCCTGAAGACGTTCGACATCGTGTGGGTGCTGACGCAGGGCGGGCCGGGGCGCAACTCGGAGACGCTGGCGGTGACCATGTACAAGGAGACGTTCGTGGCCGGCGACTACGGTTACGGCTCGGCGGTGGCGGTGCTGCTGACCGTCGTGACGGGGCTCGCGTCCTACCTCTACCTGCGCAGGCAGGTGACGGCCACATGATCAGGCGTGCCGTGCTCGTCGTGCTCGGGCTGGTCTGGCTCGGGCCGACGTACCTGCTGCTCGTCAACGCCTCGCGGCCGGCGAGCTCGTACGACCCGGGCAGCGCCTGGGCGCCCTCCGGGGACTTCGCGCTGTTCGAGAACTTCGGCAAGGCCCTGGAGAGCGCGAACCTCACGCAGAGCCTGGCCTCCACCGCGCTCTACAGCATCCTGTCGCCGCTGCTCGGCGTGATCATCGGGGCGCTGGCCGGGTATGTGATCGTGGTGCTGCGGCTGAGGGGCGGGTTCTGGTGGTTCCTGCTGATCTTCGGCGGCACCGTGTTCCCCTCCCAGATGCTGCTCGTGCCGCTCTTCGTCGGCTACAGCGACGCCGGCCTGTACGACAGCCGCCTCGGCATGATCCTCATCTACACGGCCGTCAACGTGCCGCTGGCCGCGTTCGTCCTGCGGAACTTCTACACCGGCGTGGCCTTCTCGATCTTCGAGGCCGCCCGGATGGACGGCGCCTCGACGTGGCGCATCTTCTGGCGCATCTACCTGCCGATCTCGCTCACCGCGCTGACGGCCGTGTTCATCCTCGAGTTCACCTTCATCTGGAACGACCTCGTCTTCGGCCTGACCCTGACCCAGACCGAGGAGGTACGGCCGGTGATGACGGCCATCGCGGGCCTCATGTCCGACGTGTACGCCGGCACCCCGGTGCCCGTCGGCCTGGCCGCCGGGCTCGTGGTCTCGTTGCCGACCGTGCTGTTGTTCCTCGCCACCCAGCGCCTCTTCGCCAGGGGCCTGTCTCTAGGGAGTGTTCAATGACCAGCCGGTTGCTCCAGCGCAGCCTGGGGAGCCCCGACTACGACGGGATCAGGCAGGCGCTGCGCGACGACACCTCGACGCCCGTCATCAGCGTGCGCGGGCTGGAGGTACGGGTCGCGGTGCTGCCGCTGTTCACCCACGACGGCCGCCAGGCGGTCCGGGTCTCCAGCACCGAGCCACTGACGCACGTGCTGGTCGGCGTGGACAGCGCGTCGGGCCGCGACGTGACGCTGCTGGTGCCCGAGGTGGACGCGCCGCGCGTGCTGACCCTGGAGTGCCGCGACGACGCCGGCGTGGTCGGCAGCGCGCAGGTCACGGTGACCCCGCAGCGCAAGTGGAGCGTGTTCGTGGTGCACCACTCGCACCTCGACATCGGCTACACCGACCCGCAGGGCACCGTGCTGCGCCACCACCTCGACTACCTCGACGCGGCGGTGCGGCTGGCCGAGGAGACCGCGTCCTGGCCGGACGACGCCAGGTTCAGGTGGTCGGTCGAGTCGTCGATGCCGGCGCTGAAGTGGCTCGACGCCCGGCCCAAGGAGCTGGTCGACTCGTTCGCCGCGCTGGCCAGGGCGGGCCAGATCGAGGTGACCGCGCTGCCGTTCCAGCTCCACACCGAGGCGTGCTCGACCGAGGAGCTGCACCGGCAGCTCCGCTTCACCGCCCAGCTCGAACGCCGCCACGGGTTCACGACCAGGTCGGCCATGCACACCGACGTGCCGGGGGCGGTCGTGGGCCTGGTGGACGCGCTCAGCGCGGCGGGGGTGCGCTACCTGGCCGCCGCGCACAACTGGGCGGGCCGGTCGGTGCCGTACCTGCACGGCGGCGACAAGCTCACCCGGCCGTTCCGCTGGCGGGCGCCCAGCGGGAACGAGATCATCGTGTGGTTCACCGACACGCCGCACGGCATGGCGTACATGGAGGGCAACACGGTCGGGCTGACCGACTCGTACGAGCTGGCCGACGACCTCCTGCCGCGTTACCTGTCGGCGCTGGCCACGCGGGGTTACCCGTACGGGCCGGGGACGTTCGGCTGGCAGGGGCCGGACGCGCCGAAGGAGCCGTACGAGCTGGACGCGCTGCACCTGCGCGTGCAGGGCGCGCACGCCGACAACGCGGGCCCGTCGATCGTGCCGGCCACGATCGCGCGCCGGTGGAACGAGCAGTGGGCCTACCCGCGCCTGCGCTCGGCGGTCAACAGCGACTTCTTCGAGCACGTCGAGGAGCGCTACCACGACCGGCTGGCCGTGCACGAGGGCGACTGGACCGACTGGTGGGCCGACGGGCTCGGCTCGGGCGCGCGCCCACTCGGCTACGTACGCAGGGCGCAGTCGGCACTGCGGGTGGCGGAGACGCTGCACACCATCGCCGGCGTGGACGCCACCGAGCAGGTGGACGCCGCCTACGACAAGGTCGCCCTGTTCAACGAGCACACCTGGGGCGCGGCCAACCCGTGGGAGGACGCAGAGGAGGGGGGCGACTCCGGCGGCCTGCAGTGGACGCGCAAGTCGTCCGGCGCGTACGCGGCCCAGGACGACGCGTCCGACCTGTTGCAGGCCGGGATCCGCAGGTTCGCCGCGGCGCTGTCGGAGGCGGGCACCGAGGGCGGCGCGCTGGCCTCGTTCGCCGTCTTCAACCCGGGCACCCGCGCCAGGACCGACGTCGTGCGCGCGTTCCTGCCCCGCGACGTGGTGGGCCTGGAGGTGCCGATCGCGCTGGTGGACTCGCGTACCGGGCAGACGCTGCCGCACCACGAGGAGCCGGTGCAGCCGGAGGAGTGGCCGACCCGGCCGATCGGGCGGCACGTGCACGCCGTCGTGCCCGGCGTCCCGGGATACGCCTACGCGCGGGTGGACGTGGTCCCCGGCGAGTCCCCGGCCCCCGAGCCGGTCGAGCTCGACCCGAGCGGGGTGATCGAGAACGAGTTCTACCGCGTCGCGTACGACGTCAGGGAGGGCTACGTCAGCTCGATCTTCGACAAGCGGGCCGGGCGGGAGCTGGTCAACGGCGAGGCCGCGGCGGGCTTCGGCCAGTACGTCTACGACCAGTACGCCACCGCCCCGCACTTCAACCACCTGTCGGGACACGTCGGCGCGCACGACCGCACGCTGCTCGGCGACCGCGCCATCGGCACGCACGCCACGATCCGCGAGGCGAGGCGGACGGCGGTCGGCGAGCGGCTCGTCGTGGAGCTGCGCGGCAAGGGCGTCGACTGGATCCGCGCCACGATCGAGGTGTACCACGGGGTGCCCAGGGTCGACCTGACCTACCGGCTCGCCAAGCAGGGCACCCCGGCCAAGGAGGCGGTCTTCCTGGCCTTCCCGTTCGCCGCGGGCGGAGCCACCGCCTGGGAGCTGACCGGCGGCGTCGGCGGGCCGGACGTGCCCAGGGTGCCAGGCTCGGCCGAGTACATGCTGCCGATCAGGCACTGGATCGCCTTCGAGGACCCCGAGCTGACCATCGCCTGGGCCACGCTGGAGGCCCCGCTGGTGCAGCTCGGCACCATCCACATGCCGTACGCGCCCTTCCCGCCCACCCTCGACCAGGAGGACGGCACGGTCTACTCCTGGGCGCTCAACAACATCTGGGACACCAACTTCCCCGCGCAGCAGCAGGGCGAGACCACGTTCCGCTACGCGGTGACCTCGGAGGCGGGCGTCCAGGGTCGGCGGCTCGGCGCGGCGGTGGCCTCCGGGCTGACCGAGCCGTTCGTCGGGGCGCTGATCACCGACAGCCCCGAGGTGTCGGAGGCGTACGTGTCGGTGGACCATCCCGACGTGCTGGTCACCTCGCTCGGGCGGGACGGCGACGAGCGGGTGGTCAGGCTGCAGTCGCTGGCGGCCGAGCCGGTCGAGGTCGAGGTGGCGATGCCGGGTTACGAGACGATCGAGGTTCGGCTGCCCGCGTGCGGTGTGGCCGTGGTCAGGGGGACGCGTCAGTGAAGATCGTTGACATCAGGGCCACGACGGTCGCGGTCCCGCTGGAGGCACCGCTGCGGCACAGCAACGGCGCGCACTGGGGCCGGTTCGTGCGCACGATCGTCGAGGTCGAGGCCGACAACGGGCTGGTCGGCCTGGGGGAGATGGGAGGCGGGGGTGAGAGCGCCGAGGGGGCCTTCCGCGCCCTGGTGCCGTATCTGAAGGGCCACGACCCCTTCCAGCTCGAAGCGCTGCGCTTCAAGATCGCGAACCCGACGGCCTCGCTCTACAACAACCGTACGCAGCTCCTGGCCGCCATCGAGTTCGCCTGCCTCGACCTGGTCGGCCAGCACCTCGAGGTGCCCGTGCACGACCTGCTCGGCGGGCGGATCCGCGACGCGGTGCCGTTCGCGTCGTACCTGTTCTTCCGGTACGCCGCCGACGGCCACCCCGAGATCCGCACGCCCGAGCAGCTCGTCGAGCACACGGCCCGGCTCAAGGAGGCGCACGGGTTCACCGTCCACAAGCTCAAGGGCGGCGTGTTCCCGCCGGACCACGAGCTGGAGTGCTATCGCGCACTGGCCGAGGCGTTCCCCGGCGACCGGCTCAGGTACGACCCGAACGCCGTGCTGTCGGTGGCCGAGGGCCTGCGGTTCGGCAGGGCCATCGAGGGCCTGAACAACGACTACCTGGAGGACCCGGTCTGGGGGCTCGAAGGGATGCGGACCGTCAGGGAGCAGGTGAGGGTGCCGCTGGCGACCAACACCGTCGTGGTCAACTTCGAGCAGCTCGCCTCGAACGTGCTGCGCAGGAGCGCGGACGTGATCCTGCTGGACACGACGTTCTGGGGCGGGATCAGGCCGTGCGTGAAGGCGGCGGGGGTGTGCGAGACCTTCCAGCTCGGGGTGGCCGTGCACTCGTCGGGGGAGCTGGGCATCCAGCTCGCGACCATGCTGCACCTGGGCGCGGTGCTGCCGAACCTCACCTACTCCGCCGACGCCCACTACCACCAGCTCAGGGACGACGTGATCGAGGGCGGCAGGATGGCGTACTCGGAGGGCGCCATCCCGGTGCCGTCTGGCCCGGGGCTGGGCGTGCGGCTGGACCCGGACCGGGTGACCCGCTACGCCGAGCTGTACAGGGAGCTGGGCGGCTATCCGTACGACCGCGACCCGGGCAGGCCGGGCTGGTACGCCACGGTGCCCAACGAGCGGTTCGCGGACCCGGGGGTGGAAGTGGACCTCGGCATGGAGATCACGCAGTAGATCGCATAATAATGGGCGGATATGTCTGAAGAGTTGAAGCCCGCCGCCCCCGCCGACAACCTCGTCACCACCTCCCACACCCTGCCGTCCGGCCAGTCGTACACCGCCACCACCGGCACCATGGTGCTGCGTGAGGAGGTGATCACCGACGGCACGTTCGAGGGACTGCGGCCCAAGGCCGAGGTGTTCGTCACCGCGTACACGCTCGACGGGGCCGAGCCGCTGAGCAGGCCGGTCACGTTCGCCTTCAACGGCGGGCCCGGGTCGTCCAGCGTGTGGCTGCACCTGGGGGTGCTCGGGCCGCGCCGGGTCGTGATGGGGGACGCGGGGGCGCTGCTGCCGCCCCCGTACGGGCTGGCCGACAACGAAGAGAGCCTGCTCAGGGTGAGCGACCTGGTCTTCATCGACCCGGTCTCCACCGGGTTCTCGCGGGCGGCCGCCGGGGAGAAGGCGGAGGCGTTCCACGGCTTCGCCGGTGACCTGGAGTCCGTCGGCGAGGTGATCAGGCTGTGGACCACCAGGAACGGGCGGTGGATGTCGCCGAAGTTCCTGGCGGGCGAGTCGTACGGCACCGTGCGGGCCGCCGGGCTGGCCGACCACCTCCAGTCGCGGTACGGCCTGTTCCTCAACGGCGTGATGCTGATCTCCTCGGTGCTGGACTTCCAGACCATCCGCTTCACCGAGGGCAACGACCTCGCCTACAGCCTCTTTCTGCCGACTTATGCGGCTATCGCGCACTATCACGGCCTGCACGGTGACCGGCCGCTGGCCGACGTTCTACGCGAGGCGGAGGCGTACGCCGAGCGCGACTACCCCTGGGCGCTGGCCCGCGGCAGCCGGCTCACCGGCGAGGAGCGCTCGGCCGCGGTCAGCGAGATCGCCCGGCTGACCGGGCTCAGCGAGGACTACGTCGACCGGGTGGACCTGCGGATCGAGCACCAGCGCTACTTCACCGAGGTGCTGCGCCCGCAGCGCAAGGTCGTCGGGCGCCTCGACAGCCGCTTCACCGGCTGGGACCCGGACGCCGGGGCCGAACGGTTCTCGGCCGACCCCAGCATGAACGCGATCATGGGCCCCTACAGCGCCGCGCTCAACCACTACCTGCGCACGGAGCTGGGTTACGTCAACGACCTGCCGTACGAGGTGCTCACCTCGCGCGTGCAGCCGTGGTCGTACAAGGAGTTCGAGGGCGCGCACGTCACGGTGGCGGGCAAGCTGGCCGCGGCCATGCGCACGAACCCGCACCTGCGCGTGCACGTGGCCTGCGGCTACCACGACGGCGCGACCCCGTACTACGCGGCCGAGCACGCCTTCGCCCACCTGCCCCTGCCCGCCGAGCTGACCGGCAACATCGAGTTCAGGTACTACGAGGCCGGCCACATGATGTACGTCCACGAGCCCAGCAGGCTGGCGCAGTCAGCGGACCTGGCGGCTTTCGTGCTCGGTGAGCAGGTGTGAGGCCCGGCTCAGGCGCTGCCTGAGATTGGCCCGCAGGGCGGCGAAGCGCTCCGGGTTGTCGCGGACGACCGCCCGCTGCAACTCGGCGTCGGCCGCGTACCAGGCGGCGACCAGGCCCGACGACCACTTGCAGGCGGTGTCGGCGGTCGCGGTCTGCTTCTCCTCCTCGCTCACGGGCGGTTTGTCGAGGTCCCAGCGGCCGTCGGCGATGGCCGCCTCAGGAGCCGGGTAGGAAAATCCGGCCTGGGTCATGCACGACTGCCAGCGCTTGACCGCCGTGGTCACCGACGGGTGCTTGGCGGCCTGTTCCAGCGTGAGCGAGTCCTGCAAGGCCAGCCACGGCCAGTCGGCCTTGCGTGCCCCCTTGTCCAGGGTGAGCGTCGCGCGGTCCAGGCAGCCCCGGTCGGCCGCGGTGCCGTACAGCCGGTGCCGGGCCCGGATGGGCAGCTTGCCGGCCCACGCGCCGGTCGTGTCGGGAGAGGGCGGTCTGGCCAGGTGGTATCCGTGGCTCCCGGCCGCCTCGACGTCGGCGACGCCGTAGCGGCGGGAGTTGCCGGGGTCCACGGCGGAGATGGTGTCCGGGTCCTCGGCGGGTGGCTTGATGGTGATGCCCTGGCGGCGCATGCAGTGAACGACGAGTTGGTTGTGGGCGTTGCCCAGGACGGCCCGCTGCTCGGGAGTGGTCTTGTAGGCGTCGAACGGCAGCACGAGCTGCGACACCGAAGTGACGCCCCGTACGGGCGCCGGCGGCGCGGGCTCTTCTGCGCCGCAGGCCGCGGTCGTCACCAGCAGCAGGGCGCTGGCGAGCACTCCGCGGCAGCCGGTTTCCGGCGGCCAAGCCCGGAAACCGGCACTCCCTGTATTGCTTAGCGGCACCAGATGTCGAGCGCGCTGGCGCGGTTGTTGCCGATGGCGTTGTTCGCCAGGAAACCGTCGTTCGAGTTGTGCGTGAACGTGCTGTGGGCACCGGTGTAACCGGGGTGCTGCCAGAGCGTGGCGGCGCAGCCGATGCGGTTGCGGATCGAGCTGGTCTCGTTGTTCATGCTGTGCCAGGAATTGCTGAAGTCCCAGTTCAGCCAGTTGTTGTCGGCGAAGTTCGAGTCGTCCGCGGTGAAGTCCCGCCAGTGGTCGATCTGGCCGCGGTTGTAGTCGAAGCCGGCGTACAGGCAGACCCGACCGCCGTAGCAGGTCGAGCGGGGGCTCGCCGCCGCGGCGGCGGCGGGGGCGGCCACGGCGAACAGCGCGACGGCCGCGACGAAGCCGGCGGCCTTCTTGGATAGCCTCACAGGTCTCTCCTCGATCGGTGAGTCGTTTCGACCTCGGTAACTTAGCGTGCCGTTTCGCGTGCGAGGCGTCATGACTCGCAGCGCGAAAGGGCTACGCGCCCGGATGGGGTCGCGTGCCCCGGCCCGCTCGAAACCCACTCGTACCAGGGCTGTGAACGGAGAGTTCGTCGCATTGACGCAACTCTTGCCAGCTCGGGTGAGTGACCGGAGGAACCCGTGGCCTTCGCTCGACCTACTCGGGAGGCATTGTTTGGGGGCGCCCATTTCGGGAGCCCGCAATTGAGGACGGCGTCATTCGGGAAGCGCCGCGGGGTTCTGCGCCAGCAGGCCGCCGTCCACGCGGTGCTCGGCTCCCGTGATGAACGACGACCGCGGCCCCGCCAGGAACGCCACCAGCTCCGCCACCTCCTCAGGACGCCCCACGCGGCCCAGCGGGTGGGCCCGGCCCCACTGCGCCACCTGCTCCTCCTGCGACAGCTCGCCCCGCCACAGGTCCGCCGCCCACCGCAGCATGGGGGTGTCGACCGAGCCGGGGCAGACCGCGTTCACCCTGATGCCGTCGGGCGCGTGGTCGAGCGCCATGGCCCTGGTCAGGCCGTTGAGCGCGGCCTTGCTCGCGGTGTAGGCCGCCACCCGCGCCTGAGAGGAGAACGCCTGCACCGACGACATGACCACGATCGAGCCGCCGCCGCGGGCGCGCAGCGCGGGGACGGCGGCCCCGCAGGTGAGGTAGACGCCCTTGAGGTTGATGTCGAGCACCTCGTCCCAGACCTCCTCCGGGGTGTCCTCGACGGTGCCGTAGCGCTGCACGCCCGCGCAGGTCACCACGACGTCGAGGCCGCCGTACCGGGAGACGGCCAGGTCCACCAGGCCGCGTACGTCCTCGGCCCGGCGCACGTCGGCGATCCTGCCGGTCACGTGCGCGCTGTCGAGTTCGGCGTCCTTGTCGACCCCGCAGAACACCACGGACGCGCCGCCGTCGGCCAGCCGGTCGACCACCGCCCGCCCGATCCCCATCGAACCCCCCGTGACCAGCGCCACCTTGCCGTCGAACTCACGCTCGTTCACGCCAGCACCTCCGCGCGCAACCTCAGCACCTTCGTTTCGTGCGGGTCCAGGACGAGGGCCGTGCCGTTGGCCACGGCGGCGGCCAGGCCGTCGGTCGGCATGCTGGAGAACGGCTCCAGCCCGACCGTGTACACCCGCCCCCACCACGGGTGACCGGTGGACGCCCCGAGCTCCTGCCACATCCACAGGTACGGCAGCAGCCTCGCATCCCACTCCACCCGCATACCGATATCCCCGGAGATCTCATACCAACCCTCGTCGAAGCCGGTCAGATAGACGATGTCGCTCGGCGCCCCCCGCTCGGGCACCACGCTCAGGTCCGTCTCGCCTCCGCCGTCGGCCGGGACCACGGGCCACTGCCACGGCCCGCCCGCCCGCACCCTGCGCCCCGCCTCCGGGTTGATCGCGCTCTCGTGCGGGATCACGGTGACGCCCTCCGGCAGCCTGATCCGGGCGCCGGGGCGCAGGAACGGCAGGCCGTACACGATGTGCTGACCCCACATCGCGTGCAGCGGCAGGCCCGACTCGTTCGTGGCCCACCCCTCGATCTCCAGCGCCGCCGTGCCCGAGCGCAGCCGGAAGACCTTCTCCACCCGGTACGGCAGCCGCCGCGTCCGCACGCTCAGCCGTACCGCGACCTCCTCGGGGGAGTCGGCCACTACCGCGCACTCCCACGGCAGCCCGGACACCTCGCCGTGCTGCGCCAGCCGCGCGCCCCGGTACTCGCTGGGCGCGCCGCCGTTGGGGAAGACCTCCTGCCAGCCGCCCTCGTAGTGGTCGGTGAACCGGGCGACGTCGTCGGACGCACCCTGGAGGTGGTCGCGCGGGTCGCGCAGGCCCTGGGGAGAGAGCCAGACGAGGTCGGTGTCGGTGGGCTTGTGCAGGAACTCCACCACGTCACCGCCCTTGCCCGGAAGGACCGTCACGCGCAGCCGCTCGTTCTCCAGCGTGACCGCCCGCAGCCCGTCGATCGTGCCGAGCCGCAGGCGGGCCGCCCAGTTGCGTCTCACCCGAACGTCACATCCAGGAACCGGGGCCGGTAGATGGAGACGTCGCGGTAGTGGTCGGTGTTGACGAAGCTGTTGACGTTGTACGACACCACGAGCCCGCCACCCGCGATGTCGGGATGGGCGTGGGCGTTGTAGGTGAAGACGTCCCCGCGGGTCTCGGGGGTCGTGTAGACGTGCTGCTTGCCGGTGAACGGCCCGGCGGGCGAGCAGGCGGAGTAGGCCACGATGTTCGGGCTCAGCGCCTCGGTGGTGTCGTGCGTGATCAGCACGTATCCGGAGCCGACCCGGCTGACGCTGTACTCGTTCGCGACGCCGCCCATCACCCGGGCCGAGTCGGCCTCGTTCGCCGACCAGGTGCCGTCGGCCCTGCGGTACTCCCACCTGCCGAGCAGGCTCTCCCCCTTGACCCGGGCGAGGTGCATGTACTTGGTCGAGCCGAGGTCCTCGACGCCGTAGACGTAGGTGTGGCCGCCGTCCTTCAGCACCGCGGAGGCCCAGGCCACGCCGCTCCCCGAGGGCAGGTCGTGCACGCTGATGGGCCGCTCCAGCCGCCCGGGGGCGAACCGGGCCACCACGTTGCGGTGCCAGCGCCAGTCCCAGGCGCCGGTGCCGTAGCGCTCGTACTCCTGGTAGGTGACCTCCACGATCCCGCCGGCCAGCGTCGCGTCGCCGGCCCAGTACCAGTGCTTGCCGTCGCGCGGGGGCATCACGGCCGTGGGCTTGGCCTCGGTGCCGTCGTGGATGGTGGACAGCCGGCCGTCGCGTTCGACGGCGAAGGAGTTGTTGAGGAAGACCGTCGTGCCGCCCTCCTCGACCACGGGCGGCCGGGTGCCGTCGGGGTTGACCCGGCCGAGGAAGGTGTCGGAGAACACCCACAGCTCGCGTCCGTTCGGGAGCTTGAGCGAGTAGGTGCCGTCGGCGCCCGTCCAGTCGTCGAGGCGGCTGTTGTCGTTGCCGTAGGTGGTGAACAGGTTGGTCAGGCGGGCGTTGGTGGTGGCGCCTTTGACGGTGGGGGCACAGGCGGGGGCGGCCGTGACCGCGGCCTGCTGCCGCTCCTGCGCCGACGGCACCGGTTTGGGCGGGGCGGCCCAGGCCGGCTGCGGTACGGCCGTGAAGCCGAGCAACGCGATGGCGAGGGGTGCCAGGGCTGAGCGGAATCGCGTCATCACTTTTTCCTTGGGGGAGGGGGTTCCCTACAGTTCTAGTCATTAGATCACTTGCTGTCCAGAGTCTGGGTGAGGGCGCGGAAATCCATGTGACCGGATGGCGGGCCGACGGTTACCCTGCCGTGGTGGGCCACGTGGAAGTAGGACATTTGACGTACGTGCTGCCCGATGGGCGGCCTCTGCTCAACGACGTGTCCTTTCGCATCGGCGAAGGCGTCAAGGCGGCGCTCGTCGGGCCCAACGGCGCGGGCAAGACCACGCTGATGCGGCTGGTGGCCGGCGACCTGCAGCCGGTCGAGGGCAGCGTGGCCAGCTCCGGCGGGCTGGGCGTGATGCGGCAGTTCATCGGCAGCGTGCGCGACGGCAGCGACGTACGCGACCTGCTGCTGGGCGTCGCGCCCCCCGCGGTGCGACAGGCGGCGCGGCGGCTCGACGAGGCCGAGCTGGCGATGATGGAGCGCGACGACGAGAAGACGCAGATGCGTTACGCGCAGGCCATCAGCGACTACACCGACGCCGGCGGCTACGAGATCGAGGTGCTCTGGGACACCTGCACGGTGGCCGCCCTCGGCATCCCCTACGAGCAGGTGAAATACCGCGACGTGGCCACGCTGTCGGGCGGCGAGCAGAAACGCCTGGTCCTGGAGGCCCTGCTGCGCGGCCCCGACCAGACCCTGCTGCTCGACGAGCCCGACAACTACCTCGACGTCCCCGGCAAGGAATGGCTGGAGGCGCAGCTCAACGAGACGCCGAAGACCGTGCTGCTGGTCAGCCACGACCGCCGCCTCCTGGCCAACGCGGCCGACCGCATCATCACCGTCGAGTCCGGCAACATCTGGATCCACGGCGGCGGCTTCGCCACCTACAGCGAGGCCCGCAAGGCCCGCAACGAGCGCCTCGACGAGCTGCGCAGGCGCTGGGACGAAGAGCACGCCAAGCTCAAGGCCCTGGTCAACATGCTGAAGAACAAGGCGCGCTACAACGACGGCATGGCCCCCGCCTACCACGCCGCCCAGACCCGGCTGCGCAAGTTCGAGGAGGCCGGGCCGCCCGAGGTGTCCCCGGGCGAGCAGCACATCACGATGCGCCTGCGCGGCGGACGCACCGGCAAGCGCGCGGTCACCTGCGAGGGGCTCGAGCTGACCGGCCTCATGAGCCCGTTCGATGTGGAGGTCTGGTACGGCGAGCGCGTCGCGGTGCTCGGCTCCAACGGCTCGGGCAAGTCCCACTTCCTGCGCCTGCTGGCCGGGGAGCCGGTCGCCCACGAGGGCCTGGCCAGGCTCGGGGCCCGCGTGGTGCCCGGCCACTTCGCCCAGACGCACGCCCGGCCCGACCTGCTCGGCCGCACCCCGGTCGAGATCGTCATGACCGAGCACGCCCGGCTCAAGAACGAGGCCATGAAGACCCTGGCCCGCTACGAGCTGGCCGGGCGGGTCGCCGAGCAGCGCTTCGACACGCTGTCGGGCGGCCAGCAGGCCCGGCTGCAGATCCTGCTACTCGAGCTGTCCGGGGCCACGCTGCTGCTGCTCGACGAGCCGACCGACAACCTCGACCTGGCCAGCGCCGAGGCGTTGCAGGCGGGGATGGAGGCGTTCGACGGCACGGTGCTGGCGGTCACGCACGACCGCTGGTTCGCCGCCGACTTCGACCGCTACCTGGTCTTCGGCTCCGACGGCAGGGTCTACGAGTCGCCCGACCCGGTCTGGGACGAGACCAGGGTGGTCCGCCCGAGGTAAAGACAAGCGCCTGCGTTAAAGACTTGGTACGGCTGGCGCGTGTCCCCTGCCAGCCGTGCCCATGCTCGGGTTATCACGGCAAAGTGATCCCGCGTAGCCGAACCGTCAGCCTCCTCGCACTCGGGGCGATCTGCCTCGCCGGGTGCGCGAGCGAGGAACGACCCGTACAAGAGCTCAAGCCGCTCGCGCTCAAGGAGCAGGTCTCCACCATCGTCAAGTCCGCCGACGGGTACGCCGTCAACTGGTCGGGCGTGCTCAGCAACGCCAACCCGTGGCACTTCGGCGAGCACGTGGTGGCCACGATCGTCGGGCGCGACGCCAAGGGCACCGAGGTGCTCAAGCTGGACCAGCCGCTCGACGCGGTGCCGCCGGGTGGGTCGCTGGCCTTCACCGGTCAGGCCAGCGCCGCCCAGAAGCCGGAGAAGGTGACGATCCAGTACCGTCCGGCGCAATGGCGGCCCGCGGCCAGGATCGCCTCGGCGTTCCAGCGGTTCCCGATCTCGCGCGTACAGACAATGCGTCAAAAAGACGGCATGTATCTAATTACTGGATATGTCAGTAATCCATATCAGGTTTCGGCGAGCACTTTGGTCGTCAGCGCGTTGCTGCGCGACAAGACGGGCAAGTTGCTCGGCGGCGGCAGCACGTTCGTGGACGAGGTCGAGGCGGGCAGTCCGCCGAGGTTCATCCTGACGGTGGGCGGCCTGCCGAAGGAAGCCCAGGTCGCCAGGACCGACATCACCGCCAGGACCTGGGGATCCACCGGCCGTCCCTTCGAGGATCTGGCGCTGGCCGGAGCCGTGCCCGTCCACACCGTCAAGCCGACGAGCGAACCGTTCGCGGTGGATCGGAGCACGCAGGTCGTGTCCGAGCACAAGCAGTGATTTACCTTAATATCGGGCCGTAGGGCTCGACTGGATGAATTTTCCGCACGAAATTGCGGCACGTCGGCAGACAAGTGATGCCATCGGCGTGGAACAGGTGGAACTACTAGTTACCGATCCATTACCTTCGGTTATATGAATGACCGCGCCCTGGTCGAAGCACTCCGCGCCCGCGAACCGGGAGCACTCGCCGCGCTGTACGACGCGTACGCGGAGAGCGTCTACCGCTACTGCTGGTCCCTCCTCCTGAGCCGCGACAGCGCCCAGGTGGCGCTCCGCGACACGCTGATCGCCGCCGAGGCGCACGTGGGCGCCCTGGCCGACCCGGAAAGGCTGCGTACCTGGCTGTACGCGTTGGCCAGGGCCGAGTGCCTGCGCCGCCGGGCCACCGCGCCGCCCGGCGCCGCCGAGGTCCTGGCCCAGGCGCCGGCGCTCGACGACCCCGCCGACGCCGACCTGCGGGTCATGGCCTGGAACGCCGTGCGGAGCCTGCCCGTGGCCGAGCGGGAGGTCCTGGAGCTGGTCCACGGGCACGAGCTGCCCGCCGGCGAGCTGGCCCAGGTGCTCGCGACCCCGCCGCGCCAGATCGAGCTGCTGGTGGAGGAGGCCCGCGAGAGCCTGCGCGACGCGATCACCGCCGAGATCCTGGCCAGGAAGGGCCCGTACGACTGCCCGCGGCGGGCCCGCATCCTGGCCGGCTTCTCCGGCGAGCTGACCCAGGAGATGCGCGAGCACCTGGTCAGGCACCTGCCGCAGTGCGAGATCTGCGCCCCCCACCGCACCCGCGAGGTGTCGGCGGCCAAGGTCTACGAGCTGCTGCCGGGGGCCGCGCTGCCTGGCGCCCTGCGCGTCCGGGTGATGAGCTGCTTCGTCGACCCCGAGCTGCTGCCCTACCGCCGCTACGTGGCCAGGCGCACGGCAGCCCTGGGCGCGGCCGGGTTTCCCGTCTCCGGCGGGAGAGGGGGCCGGCGATGGCGTCGGGCGGTGGCGGGCACGCTGGCGGCGGTCGCGGCCGTGGTGGCGATCGCGGTGATCTTCGATCGGATCGGGCGGGACAACGGCGGGGTGACCGGGGTCGCGACGGCCGCGTTCCCTGCCACGGGAGAGCCGCCCGGCATCCGGCTGCCCTGGCACGACCGGCCGCAGGACGTGCCGCTGACGGTGGCGCCCATCCTCGACCACGCCACCACGCGGCCCCTGGGGGTGACGGGGACGCCGGAGCCGCCTGCCCTTCTGCCGTCCCAGGTGTGGGCCTCGCCGAGCAGCGGCCCGCCCCCGTCGGCGCCGCCCCACCTCCCGCGGCCGGGCGGCACGACGCCGGGGGAGTTCCCGACCCAGGTCACCCCGGCCGAGCCGGCGCCGTCGTGGGAGCCCACCCGGCGCCCGACCAAGCGGCCGACGCCGTGGCATCCGGGCACGCGTACGCCCTGGCCCACTCCGACACACACTCCGACACACACGTCAACGCCCTCGCCGACCCCGACGCCCACCCGGACCGCCACGCCCTTGCCGACCGCCACTCCCTCCGAGACGGTCGCTCCCACGCCGACGGAGCAGCCCTCGGTCAGCCCTTCGGCGTCGCCGGGCTGATCCCCGCCAAGAGTTCCCCAGCCCCGCCGCAGCTTCTCCCCAAGGAACCGCCGCCCGGCGACCGGTCCCCCCAAAATGAACTCCCACCTCGATTGATCACGTTACGTGAGTTAATTGCCGGGAACTGTGTGCATAGAGTAGTCATTTGTTTCCAGGGGGACCTATGCGCGCATTCCGGGCCGGCCTCCTATCGACGTGCCTGGTCGCGGTCATGTGCCCCCCGGTGGCGGCCGACCCGGACGGGCCGTCCTCGCGCGAGGTCGAGAGGGCCCGCCAGACCGTACGCGAACGGTCGCACGACCTCAGCCGCACGACGGCCGAGCTGGTCACCGCCCAGTCCAGGCTGAACGAGCTGGCCGCCGCGGTGGAGCGGCTGGTGGAGGCGTACAACGGGGAGGTCGTCCGCCTGCGGCAGGCCGAGCAGGCGCACGCGCAGGCCCAGGTCAGGCTGGCGGCGGCGGCCGTGGAGGTGGAGCGGGCCAGACAGGACGCGGCGCTGCTGGCGACCGAGAGCTACGGCGGGCTGGGCTCGTTGAAGCCGTTCATGGGCATGATCGTCGACCGGGGCGGCACGGACGGGTTCCTGCACCGCGCGGGGGTGCTCGGGCACCTGCGGGACGAGCGGGCGGCGTTCCTGCGCCGGGTGCGCGACGCCCAGGAGGTCGAGACGATCCTGCGTACCCAGGCCGAGTGGGCCCACGCCGCCCAGCAGGAAGCCTCGGAACGCGCCCGCCAGGCCAAGCTCGCCGCCGAGGCGGCGGTGGCCAGGCAGCGGCGCGACACCAGGGAGCTGGTGGCGCGCAAGGACAGCCTGGAGCGCCAGGTGGACGCGGCCCGCACCCGGGCGGAGCTGCTGGCCAGGCAGCGCGCGGCGGCGACGGCCGGACTGGTCGCGGGCGGCTCCGCGATGGGCGACCTGGCCGCGAACTGGGCGCTGACGCAGCTCGGCAAGCCGTACGTGTGGGCCGCTGCCGGCCCGCAGACCTATGACTGCTCGGGCCTGACCATGCGGGCCTGGGAACGGGCCGGGGTGGGGCTCGACCACTGGACCGGCACGCAGTGGACCTCGGGCCCACACGTGCCACTGGACCAGCTACGCCGCGGCGACCTGCTCTTCTTCGGGCACATCACCAGCGACCCCGCGACGATCCACCACGTGGGGATCTACGTCGGGCGCGGCCAGATGGTGCACGCGCCGCAGACCGGCGACGTGGTGCGGGTGGCCTCGATCTGGCGCGGGGACCTGGTGGGCGCCACCAGGCCCCGCTGAAGCGGACCCCTAATGGTGGCCCTGCTCCTTGGCCCGACGGAACGAGCGCTCGATCTCGGCCTCGGCCTCGATGCGGCCCACCCAGTTGGCGCCCTCGACGGACTTGCCCGGCTCGAGGTCCTTGTAGACCTCGAAGAAGTGCTGGATCTCCAGCCGGTCGAACTCCGACACGTGATGGATGTCCTGGATGTGGTGCATGCGAGGGTCGGTGGACGGCACGCAGAGCACCTTGTCGTCGCCGCCCTTCTCGTCGGTCATCCGGAACATCCCCACCGCCCGGCACGTGATGTAGCAGCCCGGGAACGTCGGCTCCTGCAGCAGCACGAGGGCGTCGAGCGGGTCGCCGTCCTCGCCGAGGGTGTGCTCGATGAAGCCGTAGTCGGCGGGATACTGCGTGGAGGTGAACAGGAGCCGGTCAAGCCTGATCTTTCCCGTCTCATGGTCCACTTCGTACTTGTTCCGTTGCCCCTTGGGAATCTCAACGACAACGTCGAACTCCACCGCGGTTCCTCCGCTCAGGCCCCCGGGCACCCCCGGTTGGGCATTAATGTCTCGTAAGCGAACACAGAGAAAGGGCAGGCGACGTGGCGCGGCGCGACCGGTTGGTGATGCTGACCACCCTCGCCGTGCTCCAAGCCCTGACGATCGTCACCGGCGTTTACGCCGTGACCACCGACTTCAGCCTGGGAGCGCTGACGAGCGGGTCGTCACCGACCGAGCCGACGGCGTCTCCGGCGGAAGGCTCTCCCCCCATCCCCGTGGTCACCTCAGGGCCTGTGCTGGCCCAGCTTTCGGCGACGTCAGGAGACGGACCTCTCCCGACCAAGGGTACTTTGACGAAACAGTTGGCCAGCGCGCTGGGTGACCAAGCGCTGGGCGGCCGGGTGGGGGCGGTCGTCCTCGACACGGTCACGGGTGAGCAAATCTTCGCCTCGAATCCCGGCACCGCCGTCACCCCCGCCTCAACCACCAAGATCGTCTCGTGCGCCGCGGCCCTGGCCTCGCTCGGCCCCGAGACCCGCCTGTCCACCCGTACCGTCCAGGGCGCCAAGCCGGGCACGGTGATCCTCGTCGGCGGCGGAGACCCCCTTCTGGCGGGCCCAGAGGCCAAGCAGGGGGACTATCCGAAGCAGGCGAGCCTGGCCACCCTGGCGGCCCGTACGGCGGCCACGCTCAAGTCCCAGGGCGTGCGCAAGGTCACCCTCTCGTACGACACCTCGCTCTTCACCGGCACGCCCAAGGCCCCCGGCTGGAAGCCGAACTACATCCCCGACGGCGAGGTGGCCCCCATCTACGCCCTCACCATCGACGAGGGCCGCCAGGACCCCGAGTTCCGCAGCCCCAGGGTGGCCGACCCGCCCCAGTTCGCCGCCGACGCCTTCGCCAAGCTGTTGGGCAAGCAGGGCATCTCGGTCGCCAAGTCCGTACGCCCGGCCAAGGCCCCCGCGGGCGCCGCCGAGCTGGGCAAGGTCGACTCGGCCCCCCTCTACGCCCTCGTCGAGCACACGCTCACCCGCAGCGACAACGACCTCGCCGAGGCCCTGATCAGGCACGTCGCGATCAAGGAGGGCCAGGAGGCGTCGTTCGCGGGCGCCACCAAGGCCGTGGTCGAAGTGCTGCGGCGCCTCGGGGTCACCCAGGACATCGCGCTCTCCGACGGCAGCGGCCTGTCGATCCGCAACCGCATCAGCCCGGAGGCGCTGGCCAGGACGCTCGCCCTGGCCAGCGCCGCGAACCGCCCCGACCTGCACGCCGTCGCCACCGGCATGCCGATCGCCGGCTTCTCCGGCACGCTGGGCAACGGCCGGCGCTTCACCGGCAGCGACAGCAGAGACCAGGTCGGCCTCGTACGCGCCAAGACCGGCACGCTCAACAACATCAACACGCTGGCCGGCATGGCGACCACGAAGGACGGGCGGCTGGTCACGTTCGCGTTCATGGCCGACCGGGTGCCGGTCAACGCCGAGCCCGTGCTCGACCGGCTGGCCGCCATCGTCGCGCGTTCTTGACGCCGGTCCTTCGCGGCCCCGGCGAGAACCACGTACGGTGGACGTTATGCAGGTGATCGACTGGGATCTGGCCGTCACGACCGGCACGCGCCTGGTGCGCCCCGGCCCTCAGGTGAGCCGGGAGGAGGCCAGAGCGGCCGTCACCGAGCTCCGCACCCTGTCGCGTGAGGCCGAGGGCCACGTGCGCCAGTTCACCAAGATCCATACGGAGACCGCGCCGCAGCCCGCGACCATCGTCGACCGGCCCGGCTGGATCAAGGCCAACGTCGAGGGCTTCCGCGTGGTGCTCGAGCCGCTCACGCAGCGCATGGGCAGCGGCCCCAACCAGCCGCCGGCCATCGTCACGGCCGTGGGCTCGCGCATCACGGGCGTCGAGGTCGGGGCCGTGCTGGCCTTCCTCGCCTCCCGCGTGCTCGGGCAGTACGAGCTGTTCCTCCCCCCCGACCCCACGGGGCAGGAGGCGGCCGGGCGGCTGACCCTCGTCGCGCCCAACATCGTCCACGCCGAGCGCGAGATGGGCGTCCACCCCCACGACTTCCGCCTGTGGGTCTGCCTCCACGAGGAGACGCACCGGGTGCAGTTCACGGGCGTGACGTGGCTGCGCGAATACGTGCGCTCGCAGATGACCGAGTTCCTGCTCGCCTCCGACCTCGACCTGCCCACCCTGCTCGAACGCCTGCGCAACGCCGCCGACACGGTGGCCGACGTGGTGCGCGGCGGCGAGGGCAACCTGATCGACGCCATCCAGTCGCCGGGCCAGAAGGAGATCCTCGACCGCCTGACCGCCGTGATGACCCTCGTGGAGGGCCACGGCGACTACGTCATGGACGCGGTGGGCCCGTCCGTGGTGCCCTCGGTGGCCGACATCCGCGCCAAGTTCGCCCAGCGCCGCGAGGGCGGCTCCCGCCTCGACCGCACGGTGCGGCGGCTGCTGGGCATCGAGGTCAAGATGAAGCAGTACGCGGAGGGGTCGGCGTTCGTGCGGACCGTGGTCGACCGCGTGGGCATGGACGGCTTCAACAAGGTCTGGACGTCACCGGAGACCCTGCCGACGACCCCCGAGATCGCCGACCCGGACGCCTGGGTCCGCCGCGTGATCGGCACCCCCGCCCTCCCCGCCTGACCACCCGCCCGACCACCAGCCCGACCACGGCGCCTCGATCGCTCAGGTCCGCGACAGGGGCCGCGTGTTGGCGGTGGGGTGGGGTGAGCCGCGACAATGGCACCCGTGGGCCCTCAGCCAGCCGTAGCCGACGTCCGCCGCGCCGTGCGGGAGGCGCTGGCCGACGTCCCCGAGGGCGCGCTGGTGCTGGCCGCCTGCAGCGGCGGGGCCGACTCGCTGGCCCTGGCCGCCGCGCTGGCCTTCGTCGCGCCCCGCATGCGCCTGCGTGCCGGGCTCCTGACCGTCGACCACCAGCTCCAGCCCGGCTCGGACCAGCGGGCCCAGACCGTGGCCGCCCTGGCGACCGAGCTGGGCCTGACCCCGGCCGAGGTGCTCACCGTCACGGTGGGCACGGCGGGCGGCCCAGAGGCGGCGGCGCGCGAGGCCAGGTACACGGCGCTCGCGCGGGCCGCCGACCGGCTGCGAGCGGAGGTCGTGCTGCTCGGCCACACCCGTGACGACCAGGCCGAGACCGTGCTGCTCGGCCTGGCCAGGGGCAGCGGCCCGCGGTCGCTGTCGGGCATGGCGCCCGTCGCCGGCCGCTACCGGCGGCCGCTGCTCGGCCTCCCCCGGTCCACCACCGTGGCCGCCTGCCGGGCCCAGGGGCTCACCCCGTGGGACGACCCGCACAACGAGGACTCCCGTTACACGAGAGTGCGCGTGCGCGGGAAGGTGCTCCCCGTGCTGGAGGAGGAGCTCGGCCCCGGAGTGGCCGAGGCGCTCGCGAGAACGGCCGCGCTGGCGCGACAGGACGCGGACGCCCTCGATCAGTGGGCCGAATCGGCGTACCAGGATTGCGCTCTTAGCGATATCGGCGCGTCGGTACGGCTGTCGGTGGCCGAAGTGGAGAAGCTGCCCGACGCCGTCAGGCGGCGGGTGCTGCGGCGTGCGGCGATCGTCGCCGGTGCGCCGTCCGGAGCCCTGTCCGCAGGCCACGTACTGGCCGTGGACCGGCTGGTCACGCACTGGCACGGGCAGAAAGCCGTGGACCTGCCCGGGGGTCTGTCCGCGATCCGCCGGTATGGCACCCTGATATTCGCCATCAGTCCCATCCCGTAAGGAACCACAGGTGGACGCTGCCGACATGGGCAATGACCTGGAAAAAGTGCTCATTCCCGAGGACGAGCTCCAGGCCAAGATCAAAGAGCTTGCCGGGCGGATAGACGAGGATTACGCGGGCGAGGAGCTCCTGCTCGTGGGCGTGCTGAAGGGCGCCGTCATGGTGATGGCCGACCTGGCCAGGGCGTTGCACGTGCCGGTGCAGATGGACTGGATGGCGGTGTCGTCGTACGGCGCGGGCACCAAGTCGTCCGGTGTCGTACGCGTGTTGAAAGACCTCGACACCGACATCCTGAATCGTCACGTGCTGATCGTCGAGGACATCATCGACTCCGGCCTGACCCTGCACTGGCTGCTGGAAAACCTGAAGTCGCGCAATCCCGCGTCCCTGGAGATCTGCACCGCGCTGCGGAAACCCGACGCGGTGAAGGTGCCGATCGACGTCAAATACGTGGGCTTCGACATTCCCAGCGAGTTCGTCATCGGTTATGGGCTCGACTATGCCGAGCGATACCGCAACCTGCCCTTCATCGGCACGCTCGCCCCGCACGTTTACAAGTAGCTTCTCCCCGCCATGGCCGGGAACATCGCGCATCGTGACGTACGTTGATAGGGCAAGACCGGTGTAGCGGGCGGGTCCCTCCGTGCGCTGTGCCGGTGTACCTTCAGACTCCGGGAGGGTGACCGCGCGTCCCCTTCGGGTAGTCAGAAGTCGCGGTCGGATGCCGCGGCCCCGGGCGTGCCCGGGGTTCCAGGCCATGGTCAGGAAGGGACGGGCCCGCAAGGGGTTCCGCATCGGATGGATCTCAAGCGATTTACACGTGGGCCACTGCTGTGGATCCTGGGCATCGTCGTGCTGCTCCTCCTCGTCACCCAGTTGTGGAGTGGCGGCGGAAACTATAAGTCGGCCGACACGTCCTTGGTCCTTCAGCAGATTCGCGCCGGAAACGTCAGCAACGCCAAGATTGTCGACAAGGACAACCGGATCGAGGTGACGCTGGTCAACCCGGTCCCGGTCAAGCCCGGCGACACCCCGACCAAGCTCATCCAGTCCGACTGGGTCACGGGCTACGGCAGCAAGCTGACCGATGAGCTGCAGGCTCAGGTCGACGCGGGCAAGACCAAGAGCTTCACGACCGAGGTGCCGCAGGAAAACGTCCTGCTGAGCCTGCTCGTGAGCCTCCTGCCGATCGTCATCATCGTGCTGATCTTCCTGTTCATCATGAACCAGATGCAGGGCGGCGGCTCGCGGGTGATGAACTTCGGCAAGTCGAAGGCCAAGCTCATCACGAAAGACACCCCCAAGACCACCTTCGCCGACGTCGCGGGCGCCGACGAGGCCATCGAGGAGCTCCAGGAGATCAAGGAGTTCCTGCAGGCCCCGGCCAAGTTCCAGGCGATCGGCGCCAAGATCCCCAAGGGCGTGCTGCTCTACGGCCCGCCCGGCACAGGCAAGACGCTGCTGGCCCGTGCCGTCGCCGGTGAGGCCGGTGTGCCGTTCTACTCGATCTCCGGTTCCGACTTCGTCGAGATGTTCGTCGGCGTCGGCGCCTCGCGCGTTCGCGACCTGTTCGAGCAGGCGAAGGCCAACGCCCCGGCGATCATCTTCATCGACGAGATCGATGCCGTCGGCCGCCACCGCGGGGCCGGCCTGGGCGGCGGTCACGACGAGCGCGAGCAGACGCTCAACCAGTTGCTCGTCGAGATGGACGGCTTCGACGTCAAGGGCGGCGTGATCCTCATCGCCGCGACCAACCGGCCCGACATCCTCGACCCGGCGCTGCTGCGTCCCGGCCGGTTCGACCGGCAGGTCACCGTCGACCGTCCCGACCTCGAGGGCCGCAAGGGCATCCTCAAGGTGCACGGCCGCGGCAAGCCGTTCTCACCCGACGTCGACCTCGACGTGATCGCCCGCCGCACCCCCGGGTTCACCGGCGCCGACCTGGCCAACGTGATCAACGAGGCGGCCCTGCTCACCGCGCGGGCCGACCAGAAGCTGATCACGATGGACGTCCTCGAGGAGGCGATCGACCGTGTCATGGCAGGGCCCGAGCGCAAGACGCGGGTCATGTCCGACAAGGAGAAGAAGATGATCGCCTACCACGAGGGCGGTCACGCGCTGGTGGCGCACGCGCTGCCGAACTCCGACCCGGTCCACAAGATCACGATCCTGTCCCGTGGGCGCGCGCTCGGCTACACGATGACGCTGCCGATGGAGGACAAGTTCCTGGCCACCAGGTCGGAGATGATGGACCAGCTCGCGATGCTGCTCGGCGGTCGCGCGGCGGAGGAGCTCGTCTTCCACGAGCCCACCACCGGCGCCTCCAACGACATCGAGAAGGCCACGGCCGTCGCCCGCCGCATGGTGACCGAATACGGCATGAGCGAGCAGCTCGGCGCCCGTAAGTTCGGCTCCGGGCAGGCCGAGGTCTTTTTGGGCCGCGAGATGGGCCACGAGCGCGACTACTCCGAGAAGATCGCCTCCACGATTGACGAGGAGGTCCGCCGGATGATCGAGACGGCGCACGACCAGGCCTGGGACATCCTGGTCGAATACCGCGACGTGCTCGACAACCTGGTGCTGGAGCTCATGGAGAAGGAGACCCTCTCCCGCGATCAGGTGCTGCAGATCTTCGCCCCGGTGGTCATCAAGGCGCACCGCCCGTCCTACGCGGGCTACGGCAAGCGGCTGCCCTCCGACCGTCCGCCGATCCTGACGCCGAAGGAGCAGTCGGCCAACGGCTCGCTCACCTCGGGTCACCAGGACGCGCTGCCGTCAGGGGACAGTGCGTGACACAGCACGACGTCGACTTCGGGCGGATCGAGAAGGCCGTACGCGAGATCCTCTACGCCATCGGCGAGGATCCCGACCGTGACGGCCTGATCGAGACCCCCGCCCGGGTCGCCCGCGCCATGGCCGAGCAGTATTCCGGGCTCGGCCAGGCGCCGGAAGACGTGCTCAACAAGGTCTTCGACGTCGATCACGACGAGATGGTGCTCGTCCGCGACATCGAGGTCTACTCCAACTGCGAGCACCACCTCGTCCCGTTCCACGGGCTGGCCCACGTGGGCTACATCCCCAACGAGAAGGGCCAGATCACCGGCTTGTCCAAGCTGGCCCGCCTGGTCGACATCTTCGCCCGTCGCCCCCAGGTGCAGGAGCGCATGACCTCCCAGATCGCCGACTCGCTCATGCGGGTCCTGGAGCCCCGCGGGGTCATCGTGGTCGTCGAGGCCGAGCACCTGTGCATGACGATGCGCGGCGTACGCAAGCCGGGCGCCAAGACGGTCACCTCGGCCGTCCGCGGCGACTTCCGCACCAGCGACAAGACCCGCTCCGAGGCCATGGCGCTCATCCTGGCCGGCCGCTGAAGAGCCCCGTCCACGTGCCCGCCGAAGACCGAACGGGGTACCCACGATGTCAGCAGGTGTGGGGAAGCGCCTAGGCTTGGCCCATGACTAGCGTGCCCATCAACGCGCCGGGAGGTGCGGAGCGGTGCCTCGTCATGGGCGTGGTCAATGTGACGCCCGACTCGTTCTCCGACGGCGGGCTGTGGTTCGACCCGGCGATCGCCATCCAGCACGGGCTTGACCTGGTGCGGGAGGGCGCCGACCTGGTCGACGTGGGCGGCGAGTCCACCCGTCCCGGCGCGGCCAGGGTGTCTCTGGAGGAAGAGCTGGCCAGGGTCGTCCCGGTGATCAGGGCGCTGCACGCCGAGGGGGTGCCGGTCAGCGTCGACACCATGCGCGCCGAGGTCGCCAAGGCCGCCGTCGAGGCGGGCGCGCGGCTCGTCAACGACGTGAGCGGCGGCCTGGCCGACCCCGAGATGCCCCGCGTGGTGGCCGCGACCGGCGTTCCCTACGTCGTGATGCACTGGCGCGGGCACAGCCACGACATGTACTCTCGCGCGGTCTACGCCGACGTGGTCACCGAGGTGTGTGAAGAGCTGGCCAAGCGGGTCGACCTGGTGCTGGCCGAAGGCGTCGCGGAGGAGCAGATCGTGCTCGACCCCGGCCTCGGCTTCGCCAAGAACGCCGAGCACAACTGGGCCCTGATGGCCGGCATCCCGCGCCTGGCCGAGCTGGGCTATCCCCTGCTCATCGGGGCTTCCCGCAAACGTTTCCTGGGCCGGCTGCTGGCCGGTCCCGACGGCACGCCGCGGCCGTTCAGCCGCAGCGACGACGCCACGCTCGCCGTGACCGCGCTGGCCGCGCACGCCGGAGCCTGGTGCGTACGCGTGCACGAAGTAGGTCCCAACGCCGATGCCGTGCGCGTGGCCGCCGCATGGAAGAGAGCCGGAGCTGGCACATGAGCGTCGACACCGCCGCCATCGAGACGGTCAACCAGGAGTTCTACGCCGCGATCGAGAGCGGTGATCTCGACAAGATGACCGAGATCTGGGCCGAAGACTCCGCGGACGACCAGGTGAGCTGCGTCCATCCGGGCTGGACGATGCTGACCGGCCGGTCCGAGGTGCTGCGGTCGTGGGCCCTGATCATGGCCAACACCACCTACATCCAGTTCGTGCTGACCGACGTCAGCACTACCGTGCTGGGTGACGTGGCGGTCCTCACCTGTGTGGAGAACATCCTGACCGCGGGGGAGGAGGGTGAGGCCAGCTTCGCCGCGGGCAAGGTGGTGGCCAGCAACGTCTACATCCGCACCCCGCAGGGCTGGCGGCTGTGGATGCACCACGGCTCGCCGGTGCTCCAGGGAGACGACGAAGAGGAGGAGGACAGCGAGCTTGAGCCTTGATCGCATCGCTCTCAAGGGCCTGCGCGCCCGCGGCCGGCACGGTGTGCTCGCCGCCGAGCGGGAGCTGGGCCAGGAGTTCGTGGTGGACGCGACGCTGTTCCTCGACACCGCCCCGGCCGCGGCCGGCGACGACCTGACCAAGACCGTCCACTACGGGGAGCTGGCGCAGGCGCTGACCGAGGTGGTGGCGGGCGAGCCGGTCGAGCTGATCGAGACGCTCGCGCAGCGCCTGGCCGACGTGTGCCTGGCCAGCGAGCTGGTGCACAAGGTCGAGGTGAGCGTGCACAAGCCGGCGGCGCCGATCCCGCTGCCGTTCGACGACGTGATCGTGACCATCGAGCGGAGCCGCGCATGAAGGTCGTGCTCTCTCTCGGCAGCAACCTGGGCCACCGCTTCCGTACGCTGCAGGAGGCCGTGGACACCCTGTTCGACGCCCCCGGGCTCGAGTTCGTCAAGGCGTCGCCCGTCTACGAGACCGAACCGGTGGGCGGGCCCGGCGGGCAGCGTCCCTACCTCAACGCGATCGTGGTCGCCGAGACCACGCTGGAGCCGCGTACGCTGCTGGAGCGGGTGCAGGGCGTGGAAAACGCCTTCGGCCGCGTACGCGTGGAGCACTGGGGGCCGCGTACCCTCGACATCGACCTGATCGTGGTGGGCGAGACCGTCTGCGACGACCCCGACCTCACGCTGCCGCACCCCCGGTGCCACGAGCGCGCGTTCGTGCTCGTGCCCTGGTCGATGGCCGACCCCGAGGGCGTGGTGCCCGGGCGCGGTCTGGTGTCGGAGTTGCTGGAGGGGCTCGACAGGCATGGGATACACCTGCGCCCCGACCTGAAGCTGCAGAGGCCCGATTGAAGCCCACCCACCCCGGCCCCCTGGTCGGCATCCTCGTCGTCGTGGCCCTGCTGACCTGGGCGGCGATCAGGCCGGTCTACTCGGGTCTGCCGGTCATGCCGTGGACCGCGATCCCCACGGTGCTGCTGCTGGCCCTCGGCGAGGCGTACAGCGGCTGGGCGACCAAGGCGAGGATCGCGCGCAAGCCGCACACCAAGCCGGTGGAGCCGCTGTCGGTGGCCCGGCTGGCGGCGCTGGCGAAGGCGTCGGCGTACGCGGGGGCGCTGTTCGGCGGCATCTTCGCCGGGTTCGCCCTCTACACGGTGCAGATGCTCGACAGGGCGACGCCGCGTGGCGAGTTCTTCGTGGCGGCGGGCTCGTTCGTGTCGTGTGTCGCGCTGGTCTGCGCCGCCCTCTACCTGGAGCACTCCTGCCGCATCCCCAAGGGGCGCGACGAGCACGACGAGCGCGACGAGCGCGACTAGCGCCCGTCTCGCTCCCTGTCAGCCGTGCCCCGAGCTGATGGACCCGCCGACTTCCGTGTCCCGTGTTCGCCGCACGGGGGTGCGGCGGCCGAAGAGGTAGATGACGGGGGCCGTGCAGATGAGGGGGCCGATGATGGCGATCGGCCGCTCCAGCCACCATTTGAGGTCGGGCGGGATCTTGTCGCCCAGGGTGCCGAACAACCACCACGAAAGTCCCAGCGAGATCGCCATCCCGGTGGTGTGGAACAGGAACAGCGGCAGTGAGTACCGGTTGATGAAGTCGTTCGCCCGGCCCCAGCGCGGACGCGCCAGCACCCGTTCCATGGCCGGGCGCAGCACCTCCACCAGCCCGATCTGGAACAGCAGCAGCGCCACGATCACGAACGTGGGCGGCGCCATGTTCGACCACTTGTCACCGGGCACCCCGACCATCGAGCCCGGGTAGATGCCCGAGTAGACGAGCCCGATCAGGGCGAACAACCCCGTCCACAGCAGGGCGAAGTCGTAGCGCCTGGGCAGCGCAACGACCCGGTCGTAGAAGAACCCGGCCTGGTGGGCCAGCCCCCATACGATGATCATGTTGAACCAGCCGACCCCCTCGATGCCGTACCGGAAACGTACGACGTCGACCACCAGGGCCGCGCCGGCGAGCCAGATCAGGGCCAGCACGTCGTAGCGCCGGTGCAGCCACAGCGCGACCGGCAGCAACGCGATCAGCATCAGGTAGACGGCCAGGAACCACAGCGGGCTGAGCACCAGCACCACCACCCGCCACATCCAGTCCACGTGGAACGTGGACGTCACCACCGCACCGATGATGATCCACACCCCGCACAGGAACAGTGCCGGTAATGCCAGCGCCCGCATGCGCCGCAGCACGAACGCCCCGATGCCCACGCCGCTCTCCTTGGCCCGCTGCCAGGACAGCAGGTGCACGTGCCCGCCGACGTAGAAGAACAGCGGCAGCACCTGCAGCAGCCAGGTCAGGATCCACAGCCCGGAGGTGAAGCCCAGCGGGCTGGTGGCCTCGGGGCCGTGCGGCTTCCACTGCAGGATCGTGAAGGCCCAGTGCCACACCACCACGACGATCAGGCTCAGTGCTCGCAGCCAGTCGACGTATTTGTCGCGTTCCCCCGCTTTCACCGGTCGATGTCCCCCACCACGAAGAACATGGAGCCCAGAATGGCCACCATGTCGGCCACGAGGTGCCCGGGGAGCATCTCGCGCAGTACCTGGACGTTGCTGTAGGAAGCCGAGCGCAGCTTGAGCCGCCACGGCGTTTTGTCCCCCTTGGAGACCAGATAGTAGCCGTTGATGCCGAGTGGGTTCTCCGTCCACGCGTACGTGTGGCCCTCCGGCACCTTGAGCACCTTCGGCAGCCGCTGGTTGATCGGGCCGGGCGGCAGCGAGCGCAGCCGTTCGACGCAGGCGTCGGCCAGGTCGAGCGAGACCTTGAGCTGGTCGAGCAGGACCGCGAAGCGGGCGTGGCAGTCGCCGGCGTCGCGCGTGACGACCGTCACCGGCAGCTCGGGATAGGCCAGGTACGGATCGTCGCGCCGCAGGTCGAAGTCCACTCCGGAGGCGCGGGCGATGGGGCCGCTGACGCCGTACTGCATGATCTGCTCACGGGTGAGCACGCCCACCCCCTTGGTGCGGGCGATGAAGATCTCGTTGTGCAGGATGAGGTTCTCGATGTCGGGCACCCTGCGCCGGGTCTCCGCGACGGTCTCCGACACCCGGTCGAGCCAGCCGAGCGGCAGGTCCTCCTTGAGCCCGCCCACCCGGTTGAACATGTAGTGCATGCGCCCGCCGGAGATCTCCTCCATGACGGCCTGGACGCGCTCGCGTTCGTTGAAGGCGTAGAACAGCGGCGTCATCGCGCCCAGTTCGAGCGGGTAGGAGCCGAGGAACATCAGGTGGTTGAGCACCCGGTTGAGCTCGGCCAGCAGCGTACGCGCCCACACGGCCCGCACCGGCGGCTCCATGCCCAGCAGCCGCTCGGCGGCGATGACCACGCCCAGCTCGTTCGCGAAGCCGGAGAGCCAGTCGTGCCGGTTGGCGAGCATGATGATCTGACGGTAGTCACGCACCTCGAACAACTTCTCCGCGCCCCGGTGCATGTAGCCGATGATCGGCTCGGCGGTGGCGATGCGCTCGCCGTCGAGCGTCAGCCGGAGCCTGAGCACCCCGTGGGTGGACGGGTGCTGGGGGCCGATGTTGAGAATCATGTCCTCGGTGGCCAGCTCTTTCGCGCCCGCGCCGATTCCGACCACACGTTCCGTCATATGGCAATGCTGCCACCGCCGGCGGTGGCGAGCCAGCGCGGGGGATGGTCAAGAGATGGTAGGGAAACGCATCCCGAAGCCGGACACGGGGAGTAATAGCCGGGAACGGGGGAGAAAACACCATGAAGAGAGTTGTTTATGATGTCGCGGGTTTGATCGCGCGGATCGCGACGGGCGTGATCTTCGTGGCCCACGGCTGGCAGAAGTGGCAGGGCGGTCAGAGCGTCACCTCGCAGGACTTCAGGGACATGGGGATCCCGATGCCCGAGCTGACCGCCGGGTACACGACCCTCGTCGAGGTCGTGGGCGGCGTCCTGCTGATCCTGGGGTTGCTGGTGCGCCCGGTGGCGCTGTTGTTGCTGCTGGCCATGGTCGGTGCGATCGCTTTCGTGCACGGGGGCAAGGGCGTCATGGTCGAGAACGGCGGCTGGGAGCTGACCGGGGCGCTGGGCGCGCTCTGCCTGCTGTTCCTGGCGTTGGGCGGCGGGCGCATCGGGGTGGACGGCATTTTCGCCCGGATGTTCCGCAGGCGTTCCGAACGGCGGGTCGCCGCGGGGGAGGAGCCGGTCGTGTACCCACCGGGCGCGTACGTGCCGGGCGGGACCGCTGCGGGCGGCACGGCGGTGGGAGACGACACGACCGCCGGGGCCACGACGCACGGGAGGCGGCCGGACGTGCCCAGGCAGCCCGCCGCGCCCACCTCCCGCAGGCTCGACGACGAGGACATGAGGGAGATCGACGCCCTCGTCGCCGACGAGCCGCCCCAGCACCACAAGCCGCCGAACCGCTGAGCCGCCCAACCGCTGAGCTGCCGAACCGCTGAGCCGCTGAGCCGCTGAGCCGCTGAGCCGGCCACCGTCCCGGGTTGTCAGCGGGCGACCAGGTCCCGCAGCGCCTCGATGAGCCGGTCCACGTGCTCCTGCGTGCTGCCGATGCCGATCGAGGCCCGTACCGCGGAGGCGGTGTCGTCATCACAGCCGCCGTCGGAGGCGCCCAGCAGGTGCCGGACGAACGGGTGCGCGCAGAACTTCCCGTCGCGCACCCCGATCCCGTGCTCGCCGGACAGCACCTCGGCCACCTCACGGGCGGAGTACCCGGCCACGGTGAACGACACGATGCCGACCCGCGGGTGATCGTCCCCCCACAGGGACAGCTCGCGTACGCCCGCGATCGAGGCCAGGCCCGAGCGCAGGCGGTCGATCAGCCGCTCCTCCTCGCATACCAACTCGGTCCAGCCGGTGGCGGTCAGCGCGTCGCAGGCGGCGGCCAGGGCGATGGCGCCCAGCACGTTGGGGGTGCCCGCCTCGTGCCGCGGCTCGGGGTCGTCGTGCCACTCGACGTCCTCGCCGACCGAGCGGACCGCCCCGCCCCCCTTGAGGTACGGCTCCCCGCCGGCCAGCCAGTCACGCCGCCCGACCAGCGCGCCCGCGCCGAAGGGGGCGTACAGCTTGTGCCCGGAGAAGGCCACGTAGTCGAGGTCGAGCGCGGTCAGGTTGACCGGCCGATGCGGTACGAGCTGCGCCGCGTCCACCAGGATGCGGGCCCCGTGCCGGTGCGCGATGTGGGCCAGGGCGGCGATGGGCCACAGCTCGCCGGTGACGTTCGAGGCGGCGGTGACGACGAGCAGCTTGGGCCCGTCGATCCCGGCCAGCGCCTCGTCGGCGGCGCGTACGGCCTCGCCGGGGAAGGCGGGCGGCGCCAGGCGGACCGCGTCCGGCCAGGGCAGCAGGGAGGCGTGGTGCTCGGTGTCGAAGACCACGGTGGTGGTGCCCGCGGGCAGGCAGCCGGCCAGCAGGTTCGTGGCGTCGGTGGTGTTGCGGGTGAAGATCACGGCGTCGTCGGGGCGGGCGCCGACGAACGCCCTGACCGTGTGGCGGGCCTGCTCGTACCGGGCGGTGGTGAGCTGCGAGGCGTAGCCGGCGCCGCGGTGGACGCTGGAGTAGGCCGGAAGCGCGGCGGTGACGGCGGCGCTGACCGGCTCCAGACAGGGCGCGCTGGCGGCGTAGTCGAGGTTGGCGTACCCGACCAGCCGGCCGCCCTTGACCGGCACCTCGAGGTCGGCGCCCAGCACGGCGGGGATCGGCCGGCTCGTCGCGGACGCGGGCGCGTCCGCCTCGGCGGAAGAGGTGGAGTTGAAGATCGTCAGCGTGGACACGGCGAAGCTCCTTGGGTCATCGGACCCCAGGAAGTGCCACGGAGCCCGCGCTTGCCCGCCACACCTCGTGGCGGACCTGGTCTTCACCCGGGGCACCCCGCCGCGGACGCGAGGGTTGCCGGCCAGCTAGCCGGGGCTTGACGCTGGCGCTCATGACCTACGAGCGGACTATACCAAGAACAAACCTCCGCATAACACTCCCACCCCGAAGTCGCTCGTGACGGATGTCACGGCGGCGGTCCGCTCCACGGGTTCTGGTGGATGCCGCGGCGGCGCCAGGAGTCCGCTCATGGGAATCGCCCGTGGACTGTCGGTACCGCAGGTCGCCTGCCGATCGGCGCTCCCGCAGGAATCATGATTTTTCGCGAACTAATGAGGCCCTTGGCTCGTTGCTACCGGGAAACCCCCGTCAGCCCCGAGTCATGGAGGTACCCCCGATGCTGGACTGGGTGGCCGACCCACAGATCTGGATCGGCTTCTTCACCCTGGTCGCCCTGGAGATCGTGCTGGGGATCGACAACATCATCTTCATCTCCATCCTCGCCGGAAAGCTGCCACCGGAACAGCGGGACCGGGCACGGGTGCTCGGTCTGGCCGCGGCCCTGATCAGCCGCCTGCTCCTGCTGCTGGGCCTGTCCTGGGTGGTGCAGCTCACCGAGCCGCTGTTCGAGGTGCTCGGTCACGAGATATCGGGACGCGACCTGATCCTGCTGCTCGGCGGCCTGTTCCTGCTGGGCAAGAGCGTCACGGAGATCCACCACAGCATGGAGGCCCCGCACGGCAAGAACGGCAGGAACGCCGCCGCCGCCTCCTTCGCCTCCGTGATCGCGCAGATCATGGTGCTGGACATCGTCTTCTCGCTCGACTCCGTCATCACCGCCGTCGGCATGGTGGACCAGCTCGGCGTGATGATCGCGGCCGTCGTGGTGTCGGTGCTGGTGATGCTGTTCGCCTCCGGGCCGATCAGCAGGTTCGTGGACACCCACCCGAGCATCAAGATGCTGGCGCTGTCGTTCCTGGTGCTGATCGGTGTGGTGCTGGTGGCCGAGGGTCTGGAGCAGCACATCCCGAAGGGCTACATCTACTTCGCGATGGCGTTCTCGGTCATCGTGGAACTGCTCAACATCCGGATGCGGGGCAGGAACGCGAAGCAGCAGCCGGAGGAGGTTCCCGAAACCAACGGAGCATCCTCCTAAGATGCGATAGTGGGCTTTGATCCTTGGAATCCGGATTTCGTGGCGTACCCGTACCGGGTGTACGACGAGTTGAGGCGTGCGGCGCCCGTCAGCTACTTCGAGCCGACGGGCCAGTGGCTGATCGCGCGCCACGCCGACGTGAACGCGCTGCTCAGAGATCGCCGGCTGGGCCGCTCGTACCTGCACGTGGCCACGCACGAGGAGTTCGGCAGGCCGCCGGAGCCGGAGTTCCAGGAGCCGTTCTGGCGCGTGATCAGGGCGGGCATGCTCGACGTGGAGCCGCCGGTGCACACCCGGTTGCGCCGGCTGGTCTCCAAGGCGTTCACGCCGCGCATGGTCGAGTCGCTGCGCCCCCGCGTCCGGGCCATCGCCGAGGGCCTGGTGGAGGCGTACGTGGCCAAGGGCGGCGGTGATCTGATCGCCGAGGTGGCCGAGCCGCTCCCGGTGACCGTCATCGCCGAGATGCTCGGCATCCCCGACCAAGACCGCCACCTGCTGCGCCCCTGGTCGGCCGACATCTGCGGCATGTACGAGCTGAACCCGGCCCCCGAAGCCCAGCACACCGCCGTACGCGCGGCGTCGGAGTTCGCCGGCTACCTCAAGTCCCTGGCCGCCCAGCGCCGCCGCGCCCCGGGTGAGGACCTGATCAGCGCGCTCACCCGCATCGACGAGCTGACCGAGGACGAACTCGTCGGCACCTGCGTGCTGCTGCTCAACGCCGGTCACGAGGCCACCGTGAACGTGACGGGCAACGGCTGGTGGTCGCTGTTCAGGAACCCGGGCGAGCTGGCCAGGCTGCGCGCCGACCGTTCCCTGCTGCCCACGGCGGTGGAGGAGCTGATGCGCTGGGACACGCCGCTGCAGATGTTCGAGCGCTGGGTGCTGGAGGACATCGAGGTGCACGGCGTACGGATCCCGCGCGGCTCGGAGGTGGCCCTGCTCTTCGGCTCGGCCAACCGGGACGAGGCGGTGTTCGAGGACCCCGACCGGCTGGACGTGGGGCGGCCCGACAACCCGCACATCTCGTTCGGCGCCGGGATCCACTTCTGCCTGGGCGCGCCGCTGGCCCGCATCGAGCTGATGGAGTCGTTCGGCGCGCTGCTGGACCGGGCGGGGACGCTGGAGCCGCGCGAGGAGCCGTCGTGGAAGCCGGGATTCGTCATCCGCGGCCTCCAGTCGCTGGACCTGACCGCCGCCGCCTGAATCCCGTGACCTGTTCCGTCGCGTCGTCCGCCCGCGGGTCCAGGCGGGCTCACTTGGTCTGGACGAGCCAGCCGAAGCCGCCCAGCCCCGACGCGTCGATCAGCTCGGCCTCCTCCGAGGCCCGCGCCAGAGCCCGGAGATAGCCGCGCGGGTCACTGCGGGCCTGGTCGAGGGGCGGACGCGCGCCGGTGAGCCCCAGCCGCCGCAGCACCTCGCGCTGTGTGGACAAGCCTGTGGATATCGCACCGGCCCGCCGCCCCGCCTCGGCGCACGCGTCGAGCGCGACGTGCGCCGTGATGTCGCAGCTCCCGTCGGGTACGGGGACCACCACCGCACCATCGCGGTAACCGGTCAGCGTGCCGTGCAGCGGCCGGTTGTCCACAGGGTGTGCATAGTCGACGGCGATCGCCCGGCCGCTGGTCAGGCTCACGAGGACCGAGGCCCACGCCTCGTCGCGCGGGCGGCCGATCTCGGCGCGGTATCCGACCCGGCACAGCGGCCACCACCGCGCCACCCACTCGCGATCGGCGGGCGGGAGGCGGTCGCCGAGGCGTTCCTCGCCCGTACGCACGTCGACCATGACCAGCCGCGGCCCGTCGAGGGTCTGCTCGGCCACGTCGAGCGGCACGTTGTCGAGCCACTCGTTGGCGATGGCCAGCCCGGTGATCTCGCCGGGCAGGGTGCTGGACCACGCGATCCGCTCGGGCAGCCCCTCCGGCCGGGGGGAGAGGTCGACGGCCGTGACGCGCAGCCGGTCGCGCAGCCGGGGCCCGGCGGCCTCCAGCACCTGGGTGACCAGCGCGCCCTCGCCCGCGCCGATGTCGACCAGGTCGAGCGCGCCGGGTTCGCCCAGCTCCGCGTCCACCTCCGCGAGCAGCGACAGCACCGCGCCGGCGAAGGCCGACGAGGCGCTGACCGAGGTGCGGAAGTGGCCCGACGGGCGTTCGCGGAGGTAGAAACCCTGGTCGCCGTACAGCGCGCGCTCCATTGCGGCGCGCCAGGTGAGCCACATGCCAGGACTATCTCATGACTTCCGAGTGACACGTATAGTCATCGCATGACTACCCTAAGTCGCCAACTTGCGGTAACGTTTACATATTGTCAGCGAGTGATTGCGTTGCGCCAACCCCCAATTGGCGGGGCCGGTCGCTCACGAGCAAAAGCACCCAGCGGCACGAGCCGCAAAACTGAGAGGAGCCCTCGTGCTGAAGAAGGTCATGGTCGTCACCGGAGCAGTCGCCATGATGTCGCTGGCCGCCCCGGCGCACGCCGACATCACCAACGGCACCGGTGGCGTGATCTCCGGCAACCAACTCCACATCCCGATCGTCGCCCCGATCAACGTCTGCGGCAACGCTGTCGCCGTCATCGGCGTCGCGGTCGCAGGCTGCAAGGGAGGCGCTGGGGCTTACGCGCCCAGCCACCACTGAGCAACGAAAGAGCCCGGGTCGGCGCAGGCCGGCCCGGGCTCCTCTCCCAGCTGGTCAGTCGGCGGGCGACCAGCCGGCGCACCTCCAAGAGGTCACATCGTGCGGGCGTCGGGTCTCGATCAGGGACTCGGCGCCCGCTGCCTTTGCGATGAACCCCTCTCCTCATCTCTTCCGACAGGGGGTGCACTCTTTGTGTGCCCTTGTCGCTTTTGTCGTTAACTCAACGCGCGGCAAAACACCAGTCACGCTCACCGCTCCGAGGGGCCGTTACGCTGTTCGGCGATGCCATACGGACGAGATGACCGCGTCAGCGAGCCGCCGCCGCATAATCGTGCCTGACCGAGACCCACGGCGGCGGTCCGCTCCGTGGGGCTCTCATTCGCGTTTACAGAGGTGAGACGTGATGGACGCAGGCGATCGCCCGGCACGGTTGGCCGTCGGTGTGCTCGGGGCGGGCAAGGTCGGCTCGGCTCTCGGCGCCGCGCTCGCGCAGGCCGGGCACCGGGTCGTGGCCGCCAGCGGGGTGTCGGACAACTCGCAGCGATGGGCGGCCGAGCGACTCGGCGTCACGCCGTCCCGGCCTGACGAGGTGGTGGCGGCGGCCCAGCTCATCCTGCTCACGGTGCCCGACGACGCGCTGCCCGACCTCGTCAACGGGCTGGCCCGCACGGGGGCCGACCTCAAGGGCAAGATGCTGGTGCACACCAGTGGGGCGTACGGGCTGTCGGTGCTCGATCCGGCGGCGCAGGCCGGGGCGTTGCCGCTCGCGCTGCACCCGGTGATGACGTTCACGGGCCGCGACGACGACCTCAACAAGCTCACCGGCATCTCCTACGGAGTCACGGCCCCAGACCTGCTGCGGCCCGTCGCCGAGGCCCTCGTGATCGAGATGGGCGGCGAGCCGGTGTGGATCGCCGACGCCGACCGCCCGCTCTACCACGCGGCCCTGGCGGGGGCGGCCAACCACATGGTCACGCTCATCGCCGAGTCGTCCGACCTGCTGCGGGGCATCGGCGTCGAGCACCCGGGCCGGATGCTGGGCCCGCTGCTCGGCGCGGCGCTCGACAACGTGCTGCGGCTCGGCATCGCGGGGCTGACCGGCCCTGTCGTACGCGGTGACGCCGGCACTGTGCGCAAGCACGTGGACGCGCTGATCCTGGCGGCCCCCGAGGCCGCCGACGCCTACATCGCGCTCGCCCGGCTCACCGCCGACCGGGCGCTGGCCGCGGGGTTGCTCAAACCGGAGGAGGCGGAGCGGCTGCTCGATGCGCTGGGGGGCAATATATGGACCTGACCGTCGCGTTCGGAGGGCAGTTATGGATCTGATCGTCGCCAGGAACCGGGAAGACCTGGTCAAGGCGCGTCGTGCTGGAACGGTGGCGCTGGTGCCGACCATGGGCGCGCTCCACGAGGGCCACATGTCGCTGATCAGGCAGGCTCGGGTCCGCGCCGACCAGGTCGTGGTGAGCGTTTTCGTCAACCCCCTGCAGTTCACCCCTAACGAGGATTTTTCACGCTATCCCCGTACATTTGACGCCGATCTGGACGCGTGCCGGACCGAGGGCGTGGACGTGGTGTTCCACCCCGCGGCCGAGGACATGTACGCGCTCGACCGCCAGGTCGGCATCTCCTCCGGCGAGATGGGCGCCAGGGTCGAGGGCGTGTTCCGGCCGGGCCACTTCGACGGCGTGCTGACGGTGGTGCTCAAGCTGTTCAACCTGGTACGTCCCGACCTGGCGGTCTTCGGCCAGAAGGACGCCCAGCAGCTCGCCCTCATCCGCCGCATGGTCACCGACCTCGACCTGCCCATCGAGATCCTGGGCGTGCCCACCGTACGCGAGCCCGACGGCCTGGCCCTGTCCAGCCGCAACCGCTACCTCTCCGAGGACGACCGGCGGGTGGCGCTGGCGCTCTCGCGGGCCCTGCGTACGGGCGCGGCCCAGTTCACTGCGGCCACGATCAGGGCGGCGGCCCAGGAGGTGCTCGACGCGGCCGGGCCCGACCTCGGCGTCGACTATCTGGCCCTGGTCGACCCGGCCACGTTCACGGAGGTCGGCGACGACTTCGGGGGCGTGGCCGTGCTCGCGGTGGCCGCGAGGGTGGGCGGCACGCGCCTGATCGACAACGTCACCCTCACCCTGAATCCCGCCTGAGGCGCCTTACCGCCGGGCGCCTTACCGCGGAGCGCTCGGCACTGAGCACCCCCGGGGCATGTTCGCGCCGCGCCAAGCGTTATCGTCATGTTGACGAAATCGCCTCAGTGAGGAGACCCCCGATGAGTGCACCGGCGATTCCCCTGCGTCTGACCGCTCCGGCGCCCGGCTGGACCGTCGAGGCGGACGTGGTCGTCGTGGGCTCCGGCATCGCCGGCCTGACCGCGGCCCTGCGCTACGCCGAACTGGAGCCGTCGGCCAAGGTCCTGGTCGTCACCAAGGACGTGCTGTCCTCGGGCTCCACCCGCTGGGCGCAGGGCGGCATCGCGGCCGTGCTCGACCCGCGCGACACCCCCGACGAGCACCTGAACGACACGTTGGTCGCCGGGGTGGGGCTGTGCGACGTACGGGCGGTGCGCACGCTGGTGACCGAAGGGCCGGGCGCGCTGCGGCGGCTCATGGCCCGCGGCGCCCGCTTCGACCGTACGCCCGACGGGGAGCTCCAGCTCACCCGCGAGGGCGGGCACCGGCGGCGGCGTATCGTGCACGCAGGCGGCGACGCCACCGGCGCCGAGGTGCAGCGGGCGCTCGTCGAGGCGGTACGCGCCGGCGCGATCGAGGTGATCGAGCACGCCCTGGTACTCGACCTGCTCAAGGACGCCGAGGGCCGGGCCAGGGGCGTGACCCTGCACGTGATGGGCGAGGGCGCGCGCGACGGCGTGGGCGCGGTGCACGCCAGGGCCGTGGTGCTGGCCACCGGCGGCATGGGCCAGGTCTACTCAGCCACCACCAATCCCGTGGTCTCCACCGGCGACGGCGTGGCCCTCGCGCTCAGGGCGGGGGCGGTGGTGCGCGATCTCGAGTTCGTCCAGTTCCATCCGACCGTGCTGTGGCTCGGCGCGGGCTCGACGGGCCGCCAGCCGCTGATCTCCGAGGCGGTCAGGGGCGAGGGGGCGTTCCTGATCGACCACGAGGGCGAGCGGTTCATGGCCGGCGTGCACGAGCTGGCCGACCTGGCGCCGCGCGACGTCGTGGCCAAGGCCATCGTGCGCAGGATGCGCGAGACCGGGCACGACCACATGTTCCTCGACGGCCGTCACTTCGGGCGCGACACGTGGGAGTCCCGCTTCCCCACGATCTACGCGATCTGCCGCGAGCACGGCGTCGACCCGGTCACGCAGCCGATCCCGGTCGCGCCGGCCGCCCACTACGCCAGCGGCGGCGTCCGTACGGACCTGCGCGGCCGTACCTCGATCGAGGGCCTGTACGCCTGCGGCGAGGTCGCCTGCACCGGCGTGCACGGCGCGAACCGGTTGGCCTCCAACTCCCTGCTCGAAGGGCTCGTCTTCGCCGAGCGCATCGCGGGGGACATCCACGCGGTACGCCCGTCGCCGGGTGCGCCGGTCCCGGGCGAGGAGGTGGAGGGTCTGGTGGACCCGAGGGGCAGGCCCAGGATCCAGGCCCACATGAGCACGGGGGCGAGCGTGCTGCGCAGCCGCGAGTCCCTGACCGACACCGCGCGGGCGCTGCGCGACGCCCGCTGGACCCCGGTCGAGGTGCCCGCGTGCACGGAGTCGTGGGAGGCCACGAACCTGCTCACCGTCGCCACCGTGCTCACCGGCGCGGCGGCGGCCCGGCTGGAGACGCGCGGCTCACACTGGCGCGAGGACCACGACCTGCGCGACGACAACGAATGGCTGGGCCACCTGGACGTGACCCTGACGGAGGAGGGCCTTCGCATGACGTACACGCCCCACGGCGACGCGATGCCGCCGCGACTGGCGCAGGAGCTCGCGGCCGCCGGGCTGGACCCGGCCGAGGTGGACGCGCTCATCGACCGCGCGCTGGAGGAGGATCTGCAGGAGGCCGGCGACGTGACGAGCCAGGCCACCATCCCGGCCGGGCAGCGTTCCGTGGCCGACGTGGTGGCCCGCAGGGACGGCGTCGTGGCGGGGCTCGCGGTGGCCGAGGCGGTGTTCGTCCGGCTGGGGGCGGCTCGGGCCGAGCGGCGGGCCAAGGACGGCGAGCGGGTCGCGGCGGGTGACGTGCTGATGACCGTCGAGGGCCCGGTGCGGGCCCTGCTGACCGCCGAGCGGACCGCGCTCAACCTGCTCACGCACCTGTCCGGGGTGGCCACGCTGACCGGCCGCTGGGTCGAGGCGATCAGCGGCACGCGGGCGCGCGTCCGCGACAGCCGCAAGACGCTGCCGGGGCTGCGGGCGCTGGAGAAGTACGCGGTGCGCTGCGGCGGCGGCGTCAACCACCGGATGTCGCTGTCGGACGCCGCCCTGATCAAGGACAACCACGTGGTGGCCGCCGGAGGGGTGGCCGAGGCGTTCAGGGCGGTCAGGGAGCGCTACCCCGACCTGCCGATCGAGGTGGAGATCGACCGGCTCGACCAGCTCGATCCCGTTCTGGACGAAGGGGCCGAGTTGATCTTGCTCGACAACTTCACGGTCGAGGAGACGAAGCGTGCCGTACATGTCGTGAAAAATCGGGCGAAAAACAGGGTTGCGCTTGAGGCGAGCGGGGGATTGACCTTGGAATCGGCCCGTGATGTGGCGGAAACTGGCGTTGACTACCTGGCGGTGGGATCGCTGACGCACTCAGCGCCGGCCCTGGACATCGCACTGGATCTGCGGGGGTAATTGATGCTGCTCACGATCGACGTCGGCAACACGCACACGGTGCTGGGGCTCTTCGAAGGCGAGGACGTCATCGAGCACTGGCGGCTGGCCACCGACGCCCGCCGCACCGCCGACGAGATCGCGGTCGTCCTCCAGGGGCTGTTGGCACAGTCGCCGCTGCTCAAGGGGGCCGACATCGACGGCATCGCCATCTGTTCCACCGTGCCGAGCGTGCTCAACGAGATGCGCGAGATGTGCCGCCGCTACTACGGCGACGTGACCGCGGTGATCGTGGAGCCGGGCATCCGCACCGGGGTGCCCGTACGCATGGACAACCCCAAAGAGGTCGGCAGTGACCGCATCGTCAACGCGCTGGCCGCCATCGACCAGTACGGCGGCCCCTGCGTGATCGTCGACTTCGGCACCGCGACCTCGTTCGACGCGGTCTCCGCCAAGGGCGAGTACGTCGGCGCGGTCACCGCCCCCGGCATCGAGATCTCCGTGGACGCGCTGGCCGCCGCGGGCGCGCAGCTCCACAAGGTCGAGCTGGTCAGGCCGCGCTCGGTGATCGCCAAGAACACCGTCGAGGCGCTGCAGGCCGGCATCATCTACGGCTTCGCGGGCCAGGTGGACGGCATCGTCGAGCGCATGGCCGCCGAGCTGGCCGACGACCCCGACGAGGTGACGGTGGTGGCCACCGGCGGGCACGCGGCGCTGGTGGTGGGCGAGTCGCGCTCGATCGACGTGCACGAGCCGTGGCTGACCCTCATCGGCCTGCGGCTGATCTACCACCGGAACGCCTCGTAGCAGCATGTGAGGTGTGCGGCACACGGAGGAGCGGCCCCCGCCGCCGCGGGAGCCGCTCGCCTTCGTCCGGGGTCACTCGCTCTCGGCGGTGTAGAGGTACTCCCAGGGGCCGCACTTGGTCGGGTACTTGCTGTACTGGCCGATCTGGCACACCTTCACCCGCAGGCTGAAGACGTCGTGCTCCTGGAAGGAGAACTTCTGGTAGCCGGGGTAGCCGCAGTACTTCTTGGAGTAGACCGGGGACCAGTCGTGGTCGAAGTCGCTGGCCTCGAACTTCACGTACGCGCACTTGCCACCCTGCTTGTAGGTACGGTTGTCCCGGTCGTACAGCCGGCCGTTGACCGTGACCTCGTTCGACTCGCCGTCGTGGTCCCAGTTGACGCCGACCCAGCCCTGCGCCTTGGCGAGGTACTGCTTGGCGTAGACGGGGCCCCAGTACTCGGAGTAGTCGTCGGAGTCGGACGAGGCGGTGGCGCTGGCGGCCGACGGAAGCGAGAGGGCGACGGCGGTGGCGGCGGCTGCGGCGACTAAGCCGGTCGCGATCTTCTTGAACATCTCATCTCCCTGAGCTCCCCTGTGGGCCGGCTCCCTGCCGGCTCCCCCCTGAGCTCGTGGGACATTGGTAATCGAGGACTCTTGCAGCGACCCTGCAGAGAGCCGACGAGCCCTTGCAGTTCGCCATATCCCCTACCCTTTGATGGTGTGAGCGACGAACTTCCCGAGCAGATGCGCATCCGGAGGGAGAAGCTCGACCGCCTTCGCAGCGAGGGCGTCGACCCTTACCCGGTGACCTTCCCACGCACGGCGACCAACGCCGAGGTCAGGGAGAAATACCAGGGCCTGGAGCCCGACACCGCGACCGGTGACAAGGTCGGGGTCGCGGGGCGCGTCATGCTCAACCGCGTGGGCGGCAAGCTCTGCTTCGCCACGCTGCGCGACGGCGGCGCCGACCTCCAGGTCATGATCTCGCTAGACAAGGTGGGCGAGGAGTCCCTGGCGAGCTGGAAGCGCGAGGTCGACCTGGGCGACCACGTGGGCGTGGTCGGCGAGGTCATCACCTCGCGCCGGGGCGAGCTGTCGATCCTGGCCGACTCCTGGCAGATCACCGCCAAGTGCCTGCGCCCGCTGCCGGAGAAGCACGTGGGCCTCACCGACCCCGAGGCGCGGGTGCGTCAGCGCTACGTCGACCTCATCGTCAACGACGATGCCAGGAAGATGGCCCGGGTCCGCAGCGCGACGGTGCGCGCGGTGCGCGACTTCTGGCACGAGGAGGGCTACCTCGAGGTCGAGACGCCGATGTTGCAGCCGATCCACGGCGGTGCCGCGGCCCGGCCGTTCAAGACCCACATCAACGCCTACGACATGGAGCTCTACCTCCGCATCGCGATCGAGCTCTACCTCAAGCGGCTCGTGGTGGGCGGCATCGAGAAGGTCTTCGAGATCAACCGCAACTTCCGCAACGAGGGCGCCGACTCCACGCACAACCCCGAGTTCACGATGATCGAGGCGTACGGCACCTACCTCGACTACAACGACATGGCCGACCTGACCCAGCGCATGTACCAGAATGCCGTCGTGGCCGCGCTGGACACCACGGTGGTCGTGCACGAGGGCACCGAGATCGACCTGGGCCTCGCCGAGTGGCCGCGCATCACGCTCTACGACGCGGTGTCGCGGGCGGTGGGCGAAGAGATCACCACCGCCACCACCCTGGAAGAGCTGCGCAAGCTGGCCGACCGGCGCGAGATCCACTGGGATCCGAAGTGGGGCGCGGGCAAGCTGGTGCAGGAGCTGTTCGAGGTGCTGGTGGAGCACACGCTCGTGCAGCCCACGTTCGTCATGGACTATCCGCTGGAGACCTCGCCGCTGGCCCGCAACCACCGCGACGACCCGCTGCTGACCGAGAAGTGGGACCTGATCGGGTTCGGCACCGAGCTGGGCACCGCCTACTCCGAGCTGAACGACCCGATCGAGCAGCGGCGGCGGCTGGTCGAGCAGTCCCTGCTGGCCGCCGGCGGCGACGTGGAGGCCATGCAGCTCGACGAGGACTTCCTACAGGCGCTGGAATACGCCATGCCGCCCACCGGCGGCATGGGCGCCGGCATCGACCGGATGATCATGGCCTTCACCGGCAAGAACATCCGCGAGACGATCCTGTTCCCGCTGGTCAAGCCGACACAGTGACACGGGCGCCGGTCCGCCGCAGCCTGACGGGCAGGCGGGCCGGCCCGCGCAGCACCACGTTCGCCTTGTACGGCGGCGCGGCGACGGCCAGCTCCAGCCCGGGCGCCGCCGAGGCCAGCGCCGACAGCGCGATCTCGCCCTCCATCCTGGCCAGCGTGGCTCCCAGGCAGAAGTGGATGCCGAGCCCGAAGGCGACGTGCCGGCCGGGCTCCCGGGTCACGTCGAAGCGTTCGGGGTCGGGGAAGACCGCCGGGTCGCGATTGGCCGCGCCGATCACGGCGAGCACGGGTGCGCCCTTGGGCACCGCCACGCCGCCCAGCTCCGCGTCCTCCAGCGCCACCCGCGACGTGAGCTGAACGGGCGGGTCGTACCTCAGCACCTCCTCCACGACCTGCTTGGGCCGCTGCGCGGCGTGCCCCAGCAGGCCGTGCCGCACCAGGTGGAACACCCCGTTGCCGATGAGGTTGACGGTCGTCTCGTGCCCGGCCACGAGCAGCAGCACGCAGGTGGCCAGCAGTTCGGGCTCGGTCAGCTCGCGCACCTGGGTCAGGGCGCTCAGCAGGTCGTCCCCGGGGCGGCGGCGCCTGAGCGCGGCGAGTTCGCGGAAGTAGTCGCGAAACTCCCTTCCGGCCCGCCCGGTTTCCGATACGAGGTCGTCTGTAAGCATCGGGTCAAGACCGCGGGCCAGGATTTCGCTCCAGCCACGGAAGCGCTCCGAGTCCTCCTGAGGCACTCCGAGCATCTCGCTGATCACCGTGACCGGCAGCGGGTACGCCAGCCCCTCCACGAGGTCGGCCTCCTCCGGCAGCGCGTCGATCAGCTCGGCCGTGACCGCCTCGACGCGCGGGCGCAGCCGTTCGATCATGCGCGGGGTGAAGGCCCTGCTCACCAGCGCGCGCAGCCTGGTGTGGTCGGGCGGGTCCATCCACAGGAACGACTCAACGGGCTGACCTGGGTCTCTGTTGGGCCCGCCGCCTGGGCCGCGGCCGAAGCGCGGGTCGCGCAGCAGCGTCGAGCACAGCTCGTGGGTGGTGGCGACGAGCAGGCCGCCGGGCGTACGGAAGAGGGCGCCGCGCGCGCTCATCTCGCGGTAACGCGCATATGGATCGCGCAGAAACTCCCGATCGAACGGATCGAAACCCAGAACGTCGGCCGGGCTCGTCGACGGCTGATCCGGAACGGCGGAAGGCTCGACGGGGTCGCTCATCGTGGACCGATCGATGCCGACATATCGCGAGTACGTCACACATTTCGGATCATGTCAATAGCGCTCGTCAAGAGTGGCGATTGTCATGCTTGACGACCTTTCCGCGATGCGTTTACCGTCTGCGAGGAGCGACTTGGGCCCGGTCGAGAGGCCCAAGTTCTGCTGTTGGGGGGGAGGGCTCCCGATGGATGTGCTCACTGAAGGCGTTGAGCTGAGCCATGCGGATCTGGCGTTGCTGGCGGAGCTGGCCAAGGGGGTCACGGTAGACCGGGTGGGCAGACGACTGGATATCAGCGGTCGTACGGTACGCCGGAGGCTGCGGGGCATCTGCGACCGCATCGGCGTGGCCACGGCGATCGAGGCCGTGGCCTGGGCGGCCCGCCGCCAGTTGATCTAGCGACGGGAGATCCGGCCGATGCCGGGCTCAGTTGGCGATGCGTACCGCGCCGGCCCACGGGCGCCCCTCGATCGAGGCGATCCGTACGACGTCGCCGGTCTGCGGCGCGTGCACCATCATGCCGCCGCCGAGGTAGATGCCCACGTGGTGCAGGTCGTTGTAGAAGAACACCAGGTCGCCCGGCCGCAGCTCGGAGCGGTCGATGTGCTTGCCCGCGGTCCACTGGCTGCCGGTGTAGTGCGGCAGCGAGATGCCCACCTTCTGGTAGGCGGCCATGACGAGGCCGGAGCAGTCGTAGGAGCTGGGCCCTTCGGCGCCCCAGACGTACGGCTTGAGCTGCTGCGTGAGCGCCCAGCGGGCGGCCTGCGCGGCCTTGCCGCTGCCCGCGATCGGCAGGTTGACGCGCTGGGCCCGCGTGCCGGACCGGCCCGCCTCGCCCAGGGCCCGCTTGAACAGGTTGCTCTCGACCTTGGTGACGAGTTTGGTGATCTTGTCGCGCTTGGAGTCGAGGTCGCTGACGAGCTTCTCGACCTCCTCGATGCGCGTCTTGGCGCCGGCCTGGGCGCGCTCGGCGGCCTCCCTGGCCTTGGCCACCTGGTTGACCTGCTCGCCCTGCTGCTGCTCCAGCACGTACGTGGTGGCGGCGCTGTCGAGGAAGGTGTCGGGGTCGGCGGAGGTGGTGAACGCCAGCGCCCTGCTCAGCCCGCCGGTGATGTAGGCGTTCTCGGCGAGCAGGGCGGCCTTGGCGCGCTTGGCCTCGAAATCGGCCTGACTGGTCGCCAGCGTCTTCTGTGCGGCGTCGGCGGTCTTCTCGGCGGCCTTGAGCTTCTCCCGCTGGCCGTTGTAGTCCTCGGACAGCGTCTCGATCTCCGTGTGCATCTGCTCGACCTGCTTGGCCAGGTCCTGCAGCGAGGGCTTGGGGTCGGCGGACGCCGAGCCGACGGGGACGGCGATCAGGAACGCGGCGACTGTGACACTTACCACACCGAAGAGGCGTGGTCGCCGCGCCTGTTCACGAGGGCGGGCGTGCTTGCCCGCCGGCTTCCCCCCGCGGTTGAGCGTGCGCTTCACCAACCAGCTCCTCTCGTCGACGCCTACCGGGTTAGCTGGCGGGTTCGGGCCGGAGCAGCCCTACCGAACGGGTCGGATTCACCCCAGTTGGTGGCGCTGGGAGGACGCCACCGGCGGGTCCCCGGCTCCCCTTGCGAGGATTGGGCGGGTTCGCCGCATGCGACACGCGGCGAACATCGTCGCTGGACACTAATGCACTCCAGGTTCGGGCTCAACCACAACTGCCGAGTCTGTAGAGGTTTCGCAACTGAAGGGTCACAAGGTGATCTCGTGCCCAACCGTGCAGAACTGACTTTATGTCCTCTTTGCCGTTGGTTCCGCCAGAACGAGGGGGCACGCGGGTTTCGTGCACGCATGGCCACACGATGTAACAAGATAGGCCGAGACATGGGAGTTAGGGCCGAGCCGTAATGACATCTGTACCCTGGAGAGCCATGGAGCAGGTGGCGGAACTGACGATGCCGGAGACCGCGGTGGTGGTCAGGCGTGCCCGCACGCCCGACGTGCGCTCGGTCAGACGTCTCGTCGACACCTACGCGGGCGCTGGTCCGCGGCTCCTGGAGAAGGCCACGGTGACCCTGTACGAAGACGTACAGGAGTTCTGGGTGGCAGAGCGGGGCGGGCAGGTTGTCGGCTGCGGTGCGCTCCACGTGCTTTGGGAAGACCTCGCCGAGGTCCGCACCGTCGCCGTGGATCCTGAGTGCCGGGGCAAGGGCGTCGGCCATCGGATCGTCTCGGCGCTCATACAGCAGGCGACGGATCTGGGTCTGCGACGTGTATTCTGTCTGACTTTTGAGGTCGACTTCTTCGCGAGGCACGGCTTTCGCCCTATACAGGGCACGCCGGTCTCCCCCGAGGTGTACGCCGAACTCCTGGCCTCGTACGACGAGGGCGTGGCGGAGTTCCTCGACCTGGAACACGTGAAACCGAACACCCTGGGTAACACCCGCATGCTGCTCCATCTGACATCGGGTGACGCGGACCCTGACCTGATGGAAAGGTGATTGTTGATACCTATGTCGATACGTTGGGCAGCACAGGCATGTGTCCTGACACGTGCCACATGCGCACTCGAAGCGAGGTGACACGGTGAGCACCGGACAGCCGCCGTATCCACAGGACCCATCCGGCGAAAATTCTGCACCCGGCACCCCGTACGGGCAGCAGAACGCGGGCCGCCACCCCGGCGAACCCGACCCGGACGCGACTGTGATCGGCTACCGGGCGGACGACGCCTATGGGCAGCAGCCCCAGTACGGACAGCAGCAACAGCAGCAACAGCAGTACGGCTACGGCCAGCAGCAGCCCCAATACGGTCAGCAGCAGCAGTACGGCCAGCAGCAGCCCTCGCAGCCCGGCTACGGGCAGCAGGGTTACGACCAGCAGCAGGGCTACGGCCAGCAGGGCTACGGTCAGCAGCAACAGCAGCAGTACGGCTACGGCCAGCAGCCCCAGTCGGGCCAGCAGCCGCAGTACGGCCAGCAGGGTTATGGTCAGCAGGGCTACGGTCAGCAGCAGCAGTCGCAACCCGACTACGGCCAGCAGTACGCCCAGCAGCCCCAGTCCCAGCCCGACTACGGCCAGCAGCAGGGCTACGGCCAGCAGCCCCAATCGGGCCAGCAGTACGGGCAGCAGCCACAGTCCCAGCCCGACTACGGGCAGCAGGGCTACGGTCAGCAGGCGCAGTCGGGCCAGCAGTACGGCCAGCAGGGCTACCCGCAGCAGGGCTACGGCCAGCAGCAGCAGTCGCAGCCCGGCTACGCCCAACCCGGCTACGGCCAGCAGCCCGGGTACGGCGACCAGCAGCAGTACGGCCAGCAGGCCCAGTACGGCGACCAGCAGCAGTACGGTCAGGCCGGCTACGGGCAGCCGCAGGCGTACGGCCAGGGCGGTTACGGCCAGCAGCCCGGCTACGGGCAGCAGGGCTACGGCGCGCCGGTCGGCGTACAGCCTCCGGGGGCCCCTGCGCCGCTGGCGGAGTGGTGGCAGCGGTTGGTGGCCAGGATCATCGACTTCGTGATCCTGCTCGTGCTCAACTTCGTGGTGGGCCTGATCATCGGCCTGTTCGCGGTGGCCAGTTACTCCTCACTGGACGGCGCGAGCAGCGGGTTCCTCACCAGCACGGTCGCGGCGATCATTTCGGGGGTCATCGTGACGGCCCTCTGGGTGGCCTTCGACTTCGTCCTGCTGAAGATGAAGGGCCAGACCATCGGCAAGATGGTGATGGGCATCAAGGTCGTCCCCGTGGGTCAGGCTCTGTCGCCGGCCGGTCTCCCCACGAACATGGCGCTCATGCGCGCCGGGGTCACCTGGGGTGGCTGGGTCATCAACGCCATCCCGATCCCCATCATCACCGGGCTGCTCGCCTGGGTCGTGGTGGCGCTCAACGGCGCCTCGCAGCTCTGGGACAAGCCGCTGCAGCAGACGTTCGCGGACAAGATCGCGGGCACGGTCGTGGTGAAGATCAAGTAATCCGTCACGACGCAAAACACAGGGGCCGGCTTCCCGCCGGCCCCTGTGTTTTGCCCGCGGGTCCGTACGAAAATGGTTCGTGATCGGCGCCGTCGACGACGTGAGGTGGAGTTATGGCCGGGACGGTGGCGCGGCTGGACGGGCCACCCGCGGAATGGTGGGAACGACTCGCCGCCCGGCTGATTGAGGCGCTCGTCTTCGGGGTCATCTATTACATTCTGTTCATCGTGCTGTGGGGCGTCTTCCGAACTGTCGGCGGGCTCGACGTGTTCGACGGGCGGCTGCCCGGCGTGCTGGCGTGGCTGGTGGGCGGGCTGGGTTATGCGGGCTACGACTGGCGGGCGCATTGCCGGCGTGGCCGTACCTTCGGTAAGGCGATCATGCGGATTCGCCTCGCGCCGGCCGGTCTTGCGCCCCTGGCGCTGCTCAAACGAGCCCTGGTCTATCCCGCCCCGGTGTTGCTCATGGGCATTCCGGTGGCCAATCTCCTGGCCGGAATGCTGCTGTTCGGGGTGGGGCTGCTCATCCTGGTCGACAAGCCGCTCGAGCGGGGGCCGCACGACAGACTGGCCGGAACGCGGGTGGTAAAAGATCTTCGCTGAGCCGGGCGTACCTGGGGCGATGTCTTTTCGCAAAATTTTCGCTTGATCCGGTAAGGAGCCTGGAGAGACTGGCATTAGGCTATGGGGCGTCCGGGTTGCCGGATCTTGGCGCCCCTGCGACACGCAGGGCATCTGTGTGCCGCTATGGTCGGGTACGGGTGGTTGTCGCCCGCGTGTCATGAGGGGCCAGGGCTCCCTGTGGCGACGCTCCAGGCGCTTAATGCGCCCCCGAAACCCCGCAAGCCGTGGAGGCGAGGCCGAATGGAAGCCCTAACAGACGTATTGTCAGCGCTCATCCCACCGGTCGTGGTGGGCGGCGCCTTCATCTATGGCGTAGTGAAGTTGGTCCGGTCCGAGGCTGTGGGGGGCCGTCGAAACCGCGAGGATCAGCCCGAGAGCCACAACTGATCGGCGACTCAGCCGAATCCCCGTACGCTGAATTGTCTCAGCGCCTTTCCGGGTATATGTTTGGGCAGGCGAATGAAACAATGCTCCGCGAAAGGATTGCGTACATGGCCAAGCAGATCCAGGAGATTCTCATCGATGACCTCGATGGGGGCGAGGCCAATGAGACGGTCAGCTTCGCTATTGACGGCTCCACCTATGAGATTGACCTCAGCGACCTTAACGCGAAGAAGCTGAGGGACGCCCTCACGCCTTTCGTGCAGCACGCGCGCAGGGCGGGAGCCGTGGCCACGCGCCGTCGCGGTCGCGGCGGCACCCGTGCGATGAGCCGCGAGAAGAGCTCGGAGATCCGGCAGTGGGCCAAGGCTCACGGCCTGCCGGTCAGCGAGCGCGGCCGCATCGCCTCCACCGTCGTGGAGAAGTACGAAGCTGCTCACTAAGGAGCCGTCTCTCGACCATGCGCTTATGATGCTCGCCTTGGACCCCGGCGGCCGCCATAAGCGCATGATCGTTTCTGGGGTGTTCCGGAAACCCGGGCCGTCCCGGAGGACGGTCTCCTGAGGCTCTCATATGCGGGCGTTTTGGGCGTGCGCGTTCAGGCCCGTCCGTGGCGCCGTTTCACCGGCGGGCGCCCGCATATGCGACGACGTCCGTGATGGCGTCTGTGTTGACCTCGTGCCCGCGTGCGCGCCGAATGCCGCCTGGGGCGGGCATACCTCATTCACGCGACCCCGGCGCATGGCGTGCCGGTCGTCCACATTGCCGTACGGGGGCGGCATTGCCGAGTCCTCCGCAGACGGGCATGCCGGTCCCAGGAAGCGGTCACGGAACCGGTTGTGGAACGCGCCATCGCAAAATCATCGGCACGGTTAAGCCCGGTGCCCCTTCACGCGCTGTAGCGCTAAAGCGCGATCCTGACTGGTGTCCCGCCGGTGAAACCCGGTGTCCCCTGATATGTAGGCTCTCTTGATATCGCGCCCGTCTAGAGGCGCCGGGCCGGGCATAAGCCGCAAGTATGAGCGTCGCTCGCGCAATCTCTCTTCCCCAGGCGTCCGCGCACAATCCGGCTGTCTCGTGAGTGTGCCAGATTGCGATTGCCGTGCACCTGCAACTGCAAGCGGTGGTGGCGAATGCCGTGCAACGTTCATGGACTGTGTCTCAAGGGTCTCAAGGTACGTCTCATGATGCGCGGTGCGGTTCGGTAACCCGGCTGACCGGATGCGGATTACCGATTACCGTCAGTACGGGCGCGCGCGGGCCGACGCTGGGGTGCGAGGCGCGGTGCGCGGCGCGTGCCGCGTTGTGCTCAGGGCACAGCGCCGTCGCTTGGCCAAGCATCGTGTGACCACATAGGATGATTGCGTAACAGATACGGACGTGGCATCTGAGATGCGCGGGCGAAGCGGCGTCCCCTCGCTGGCTTCGAGCCCGGTCTCCGGAGGCATCCGTCTACGCCGTGGGTGGCAATTTCAGCCGCTTCCGCGAAGCGTCCCAAACATCGTTCGCTTGCGGCGTATCGGGAACACGTCACCCCCGAACAGTAGTTGGATGGAGGGTGAACGCCCTGCTCTCGGGGAACGTCTCTGCTATAGAGCGTGTCAGCGGCAGTGGGCACGGTTCGCCGAGCCAGGGCTAGCATGCGGGAGGACGGGACCGGATTTACCGGCCTGACTGACCGCTCTGTGAGGAGCGACGAGATGTTCGAGAGGTTCACCGACCGAGCGAGGCGTGTTGTCGTCTTGGCCCAAGAAGAGGCCAGGATGCTCAACCACAACTACATCGGCACTGAGCACATTCTTCTTGGCTTGATCCACGAGGGTGAGGGCGTGGCCGCCAAGGCTCTGGAGAGCCTCGGCATCAGCCTTGAGGGTGTGCGCCAGCAGGTCGAGGAGATCATTGGCCAGGGCCAATCGGCTCCGTCGGGGCACATTCCGTTCACCCCGCGGGCCAAGAAGGTCCTCGAGCTGTCGCTCCGTGAGGCTTTGCAACTGGGTCACAACTACATCGGCACCGAGCACATCCTGCTCGGGCTCATCCGTGAGGGTGAAGGTGTGGCGGCTCAGGTGCTGGTCAAGCTTGGAGCTGATCTCAACCGTGTACGGCAGCAGGTCATCCAGTTGCTCCACGGCTACCAGGGCAAGGAGCCGGCCGCGGCGGGCGGCCCCCAGGAGTCGGCCCCGTCCACGTCCCTGGTGCTCGACCAGTTCGGCCGCAACCTGACCCAGGCCGCCCGCGAGGGCAAGCTGGACCCGGTCATCGGCCGCGAGAAGGAGATCGAGCGGGTCATGCAGGTCCTCTCCCGGAGGACCAAGAACAACCCCGTTCTCATCGGCGAGCCCGGCGTCGGCAAGACCGCCGTCGTCGAGGGCCTGTCGCAGAAGATCGTCAGGGGAGAGGTGCCCGAGACGCTGAAGGACAAGCAGCTCTACACGCTTGACCTCGGCGCCCTGGTCGCCGGCTCCCGCTACCGCGGCGACTTCGAAGAGCGCCTGAAGAAGGTGCTCAAGGAGATCCGCACCCGCGGCGACATCATCCTGTTCATCGACGAGCTGCACACGCTCGTGGGCGCGGGCGCGGCAGAGGGCGCGATCGACGCCGCCAGCATCCTCAAGCCGATGCTGGCCCGCGGCGAGCTGCAGACCATCGGCGCGACCACGCTCGACGAATACCGCAAATACCTGGAGAAGGACGCGGCGCTGGAGCGGCGCTTCCAGCCGATCCAGGTGGCCGAGCCCTCACTCAGCCACACGATCGAGATCCTCAAGGGTCTGCGCGACCGCTACGAGGCGCACCACCGCGTGTCCATCACCGACGACGCGCTGGTGGCCGCCGCGCAGCTCGCCGACCGCTACATCAGCGACCGCTACCTTCCCGACAAGGCGATCGACCTCATCGACGAGGCCGGGTCCCGGATGCGCATCCGCAGGATGACCGCCCCGCCCGACCTGCGCGAATACGACGAGAAGATCGCCAACGTGCGCCGCGACAAGGAGTCCGCGATCGACGCGCAGGACTTCGAGAAGGCCGCTGCCCTCCGCGACCAGGAGAAGCAGCTCCAGCTCAAGCGCGAGCGGCGGGAGAAGGAGTGGAAGGCCGGCGACATGGACGTCGTGGCCGAGGTCACCCAGGAGCTCATCGCCGAGGTCCTGGCGACCGCCACCGGCATCCCGGTCTTCAAGCTGACCGAGGAGGAGTCGCAGCGCCTGCTCCGCATGGAGGACGAGCTCCACAAGCGGATCATCGGCCAGGACGACGCCATCAAGGGCCTTTCGCGCTCCATCCGGCGCACCCGCGCCGGTCTGAAGGACCCGCGCCGTCCCGGTGGGTCGTTCATCTTCGCCGGTCCCTCCGGCGTCGGCAAGACCGAGCTGTCCAAGGCCCTGGCGGAGTTCCTCTTCGGTGACGAAGACGCTCTGATCAGCCTGGACATGTCGGAGTTCATGGAGAAGCACACCGTCTCCAGGCTGTTCGGCTCGCCTCCCGGCTACGTCGGCTACGAGGAGGGCGGCCAGCTCACCGAGAAGGTGCGGCGCAAGCCGTTCTCCGTGGTCCTGTTCGACGAGATCGAGAAGGCCCACCCCGACATCTTCAACTCGCTGCTGCAGATCCTGGAAGACGGTCGCCTGACCGACGCCCAGGGCCGGGTGGTCGACTTCAAGAACACGGTCATCATCATGACCACCAACCTCGGCACCCGCGACATCTCCAAGGGCATCGGGGTCGGGTTCGCGAAGTCCAACGACACCGAGTCCAACTACGAGCGGATGAAGGCGAAGGTTCAGGAGGAGCTCAAGCAGCACTTCCGGCCCGAGTTCCTCAACCGTGTCGACGACATCGTGGTCTTCCACCAGCTCACGCCGAACGAGATCATCAAGATCGTGGATCTGATGCTCGCCCAGGTCGACGGCAGGCTGAAGGACCGCGACATGGGGCTCGACGTCTCGCCCGAGGCCAAGCAGCTGCTCGCCGACCGCGGCTACGACCCGGTCATGGGCGCCCGGCCGCTGCGCCGGACGATCCAGCGGGAGCTGGAAGACTCGCTGTCGGAGAAGATCCTCTACGGCGAGCTCCGGCCCGGTCAGGTCGTGAAGGTGACGGTGGAGGGCGAGGGCGACAACGCCAAGTTCATCTTCAGGGGCGAGTCCGTCGCGAAGATCCCGGACTCGGCGGCGGCGATCGCCGCCCCGATCCAGAACTGACGCCCAGCCCGTCCGGTCTGACGAAAGCCCCCGCGTGAGGTCTCTCACCCTCACGCGAGGGCTTTCCGCATGTTGGGGCGGCGTTGGGGTGGCTGGCCGCGCCTTCCGCCCTGGAAGCCCGCAGGTAAGGAAGCCGCATGTCCCCGTACGGCTTCACCTGCGGAGCCATGTACGGGTAGACGTGCATGGCCGGGACATGCCTGAGGCTCTCATGCAGAACGTGCTGCGGCTTCCGCCCGGAAGAACCGGGCGGTGTCGTCATCGGCGGGAAAGTACGCCTCGACGGCGATCTCTTCCAGCGTGACGTCGAAGGCGGCGCCGAACGTGGTGATGGTGTTGATGAAACACAGCTCCGCGCCGCGATGACAGATGCGGATGGGCAGTGCGATGTCGGCGGGATCGGGCGGCGGCGGATCGTCGTCGGGGCCGTAGGACAGCAGCTCTTCATACAGCGCGCTCAACTCCGCATCGCCGGCCTGCGCCACCTGGCGGGCGAGCCGGGGCAACAGGTAGGCGCGGACCTGCCCGAGGTTGCGCAGCCGCGGCGCGAACCCGCCTGGATGCAGGCCCAGCCGCATCATGTTGACCGGAGGCCGCAGCAACGCCGCATCGACGTCCTCCAGGAAGACGTCGATCGCGGTGTTGGCGAGCAACAGGTTCCAGTGGCGGTCCACGGCGAGCGCCGGATACGGTTCGTGCCCCCGCAGGATCTGCTCCAGGACATTTCGCGCCGAGGCCAGGTGCGGATCTTCCAGCGGCCGCTCCCGGATGACGGGCGCGTGCCCGGCCGCCACCAGCAGGCGGTTGCGTTCCCGCAACGGCACGCCCAGATGCTCGGCCAGACGCATCACCATCGGGCTACTGGGAATGGTCCGTCCCGTCTCCACGAAGCTGACGTGCCGGGCGGACACCTCCGCCTGAATCGCCAGATCCAGCTGGCTGAGCCCTCTGCGGTGCCGCCACTCGCGCAGCAGCTCACCGACCGGCCGGTCCTGCTTCATACGGCGATTATCGCCCCGCCTCTCGATCACCGCGATTACATGCCATGTAATCGACAGGGGCGGACGGCGGCTGGGACGGTGACCCGTATGAGCGACAACAGCAAGGCCGCACGCAACAAGCAACTCGCCCTCCACGGCTTCACCCAGTTCGCGGCGGGGAACATCGACGTGCTCCGTACCCTCTTGGCAGAGGACTTCATCGAGCACAGCCCGGGCAATCCCTCTGGGCGGGAGGCGTTCATCGCGTACATCGCCGAGGCTCCCGTGGCCCGCGCCCGGCTCGACCTCAAACGGGTCATCGCCGACGGCGATCACGTGGTCATGCACTACCACATGGTCACGGACGACGACCCGCGCGGCACCGCCGTCGTCGATATCTGGCGGCTGGTCGACGAGCAGATCGTCGAGCACTGGGATGTCGTCCAGCCGGTGCCGGACGCCGCTCAGGTTCCCCAGGGAATGTTCTGAGCGGACAGAAAGTCCTCCTGGCGACTGCAGAACCTGACAGCACCTGATCCCACATGATCTGCCGCGCCACTCTTTGAAGGGCGAGGCGTCGCAACCGCGGAGGCAGTTCCATGTCGGACGGCACCCGGGTCCGACGGCACCCGGGGAGTCGACGAGACCCGGCATCCGCCCTCTCGCCAGGCCGCACACCGGCACGCCCAGCCCGCCGCGCGCCACGGCCGGACCTTCGACGAAGGGCGGGGTGCTGACAACCAGGGCGAGGGTGGTGGTGCCCGCGTGGCGAAGCCTGCGCGGCAGGGGTCCCTCAGCGTGGGGTCGGGCGGGTAGGGATCGCCGAGTCGGCGGCCGATCTCGCCGTCCGGGGTGTTGAGCGAGGTGAGTGGGTCGTTGGCGCAGTGGTCGACGGCTGGGCCCGTCCTGACACCGGTGCTTCTTCTCTGGCCGGTACGGCGATTTCGGGGACTCAGCGGTCCGTGCCGGTCGCGTTGTAGCCGTAGCGCTTGACCGTCGACCCCGAAGCCACGGGCTGTCCGTTCGGCATGACGGGCTCGGGCAGATCGGGCACCACCTCGCGCAACCAGCTCAGGAGATCCGCGCCGTCGGGCTGCGTCAGCGACTCGACGTGCCGCCCCGGCCGATGGATCGCCAGGTGGCCGGGCTCGAAATCGCCAGGTGGCCGGGCTCGAAGTCGAGCTCGGCGTCCAGGCACGTCATGCCTGGAACGGCCCACAACAGGTCGACCGGATCGGAAGCGATGATCGTCTCTTCGAACTCGCCGACCTGATCCCCGTGTTTCTCGCCCAGCACGACGAGCGAGAGGGAGAAGCATCCGAGTCCGCTCGTGGAGACGGGCATGGGGGATGCCGGGGGTGAGTCGCCCGACGCCAGTGATGCTTCGGCCAGTGCTGTCGCTGCCGCCGCGTCATCGGAATTGAGTGCCAGGGCCCGTTCGGCGGCCGAAGCCAACTCGTCGAGCAGCCGGCTTCTCGCATCCTCTTCTTCCTCCGGATCCTCCCAATGGTCCAGGTCCTGATGCCAAGTCCACTCGTCGTAGAGGAAGGCGACCATGGCGCTGGCCGCCGTCCAGCTCGGTGCGTCAGCGGCAAGAACTCGGTTGCACAGCTCCACCGCCCGATCCCGGCAGTGCGCCATCCGCGCGGCCTTCTCCTCCTCCCAAGGGTCCCAGGAGTCTGGGGCGCAATCCTGACGGATCTCGGCGGCGGCCGTCGCATACAGGTTGATCAGGGCGCAGGCCGCCACGGGATCGCCTCCGCCCGAACGGTCAGGCGTTCTTCCGCCTCCCAGCGCTCATTCGGGCGGAAGAATGCCCGATCCCGGCGCAAGGTCAGCAGCCGACCGAGCTCCCGATCGGCGGACGCGTCGCCGTCATCGGCCGCAACGCGCAGGACTTCGGCGGCCTCCCCGATGCGGCCGCCTCTTATCAGGCGATGGGCTCTGGTGACCGCGTCCTGTGGCGTTGTCATGGCCTTCTCTCTGATAGCCGCGGCTTCCGGTACCCACCGGTGACCAGGCGCGGACCGGGGCCGGCCGGTCGGCCGCTCCTGTCGCCTGACCCGATGTCGATCATCCCGAATCGTCGGCATGACAAGATCAACGATCAATTGTCATGACAACCGGCGTGAGCAACTGCCGACTTCGGTGAGCAGCGGCGGCATTGGGCGGGGTGGTGGCGGCCTGTCGGTTGTGGGCGGGGCTGAGATGGTTTCTGCGCGCCTGGCACGTCGGGGTCGGGCACGGACTCCGGCCTCCGGGTGGCGGTCGTCGACCGGAAGTTTGGGCGGCGTACACGGGCATCGTGGGAAATTCGCACTTGCCGGAGGTCGAGAAGTGAGAAAGTTGCCGTCGTTGCGTAATTGTTGGATGGGTGGGTATCCCGCCACGGCGAGTAGTACTACACTCCGTAGAGCAAGCCAGTCTCATCCACGTGAGCCACAACAGCGTGATCCTAAGCTGAGGCTGCTCCCTCGGGAGTAGGAAACAGTCAACTCAGGGCGGACGCGCACGCCACCGGCAGGCAGGCAAGCTCACAGGGTTCGCACGTCCGAGGCGGGCGACGGGAACACTAATGCAAGCCGTGGAGGAAACCGATGCGCCTGCGTCACAATGACGGAACGCTCGTTCACCTCGCCTACAACGCAGGCGTCCACCCCGCTGAGGATCTGGAGAACCTCATCGCGCACCTGACCCGCTACGCGGTCCCCGTGCGCAAGCGGCTGGGCGTGGAGCGCATGGGCATCGGGCTGTGGCTGTCCCCGAGCGTGGCCGACCACCTCACGGCCGACCGCATCGAGCTCGTACGGCTGCGCCGCTCCCTGGAAGAGCGCGGCCTGGAGGTCGTCAGCCTCAACGGCACCGGCGGACGCAACCAGGAGGTCCCCGGCCCCGACTGGGCCAAGCCCGAGCGTTACCGCTACACCATGGCGCTGGCCAAGATCCTGGCGTTCCTGCTGCCGGAGGACGTACGGTTCGGCAGCATCTCGACGATCCCGATCGGCTGGCGCCGCGACTGGCCCACAGACCTGCACACCATCGCCACCCGGCGGCTGGAGCGGCTGGCCCGCGAGTTGCGCGGCATCTACAGCACGACCGGCAAGACGATCAGAGTCGGGTTCGAGCCGTGGCCCGGGTGCGTGCTGGAGACCACCGAGCAGGCGCTTGAGCGGGTGGGCGGCATCGACTCCGAGCACCTGGGCGTCTGCCTGGACGCCTGCCACCTCGCCTGCGGGGCCGAGGAGCCCGGGGCGGCGCTGAAGGGGCTGGCCGAGGCCGGGGCGCCCGTGGTCAAGCTCGGCCACGTACACAACCACACGGGTGAGACGCCCAGCACGGGCGCGGTGCTGCAGGACACGTTGACGGCCATGCTGTCGGGCGCGGTGAGCGGAAGCGCGCACATCGAGGTCGAGACGCACAACCTGACCGTCCCGGGGCGGGCCAAGGGGCCGGGGGCGCTGGTGTCGCTGCTGGCCGAGGAACTGGCCTGGGCGCGGACGAACCTGACCAGCCTCGGGCTGCAACTCGCCGCATAGGCCCTCTGGTGCCCGGCCGGCGCGTCCCGGTGCCCACGGGCGTATCTCCGGCCCTCCCCTCGTAGGCGCGTCTGGGCGCTCGGCGGCGCGGGCGACGCCAAGTTCAAGTCGCCGAGTCCAAAGGGCGAGTGTGGCCCGGTGTGGAGGCGGGGCTCGGTGGGGTCGTCGTTGAGGGCTGGGGTTCAGAGGTTGGTGAACCAGCTTGGGGTGTCCAGGCGCCAGGGGTTGCCCGGCGTCATCGTGCGTAGGTCCGACTCCAGGGCGGTCAGGCGTTCCTCGCCCAGTTCGTCGGCCCAGCGGCCGCGCAGGGTGTCGAAGATGCGGGCCGAGAGGTGGAGGGCCTCCATCCCGTACGGGGTGAGGCGGACGAGCTTGCGCCTGGTGTCGTGTGGGTCGGTGGTGCGTTCGGCGTAGCCGACGCGTTCGAGGGCGTCGATGGTCTTGCCGGCGGCCTGTTTGGAGACGCCCAGCGTACGGCCCAGTTCGACGGCCGTGGTGCCGTCCGGGCCGATGGCCTGCATGACGAATCCGTGCATGGGTCTCATGTCGGGGTGACCCTGCCGGGCCAGCTCGGCATGCAGTTCGTCGATCAACATCCGGAACGCGAGCAGCAGCCGCAGGGGCAGCTCGAAGCCGTGGCTTGACACGATAGACAACCTGGTTAACTATATGGACAACGTAGTTGCCTATCTTAGGGGGTTGACGGCATGGCCGTCATACGTGACGCCGAAGCGCGTCGTTCGGAGACTCCGAGCGGGGTCATGACGACGTTCGCCTCGCCGACGCAGGGAGGGGCCTCCAGGGCCCTGTGGAAGGTCGAGGCGCGGCCGGGCGCAGTCGGGCCCGAGCACGACTTCGACAGCGAGCAGGTGTGGAGCTGGGTCGCCGGTGCGGCGACCGTCGAGCTGGGCGGGCAGACGTACGCGGTCGCGGCCGGCGACACGGTCGTCATGCCGGCCCGTACGCTGCGGCGGGTCCTGGCCGACCCCGTCACCGGCTACACCGCCGTCGTCACGGCGCCCGCCGGTGCCCGTGCGCTGGCCGCCGACGGCGCCGACTACGGCGTACCGCCGTGGATCGCGTGAGAGGAGCCGCAAATGCCGGTTGTCAAGGCGGTGGACGCGCGCAGGACCGAGACCCCCAACGGGGTCATGACCACCTTCGCCTCCCCGACGCAGGGGGCGGCCGGGGCGGCCGTGTGGCGGGTGGAGGCCAGGCCGGGAATGGTGGGGCCGGTGCACGCGTTCGACGCGGAGCTGGTGTGGACGTGGCTCGCCGGCTCCGCGGTGGTCGAGCTGGGCGGCGAGCGGCATGAGGTGGCCGCGGGCGACACGATGGTGCTACCCGCGGACGTAGGGCGGCAGATGTTCGCCGACGCCGCGCACGGGTTCGTGTCGGTCGTGGTGGCCGGGGCCGGGGCGCGGGCGTACAACCCGGGCGGGGTGTCGGAGCCCGGCGCGTGCGACCTGGCCCCCAAGGACGACGAACGGCTCGTGCCGCCCTGGATGAGCTAGCCCTGGACGAAGCTGGGCCCTCAGGAGTGGGGGAGGCAGGTGAGACCGGGTAGAGCGGCCGTGCCCGCCAGGGCTGGGCACTCAGGCGTGGGGGAGGCGGTAGGTGCCGTCGTCGAGCGACTCGGCCAGGCCGTCGGCCACCAGGCCGTCGAGGGCGCGTTCGCGCTGCACCGCGTCGTCCCACACGACGTCGAGCGCCGCCTTGGGGACGGGGCCGTGGGCCGCGCGCAGCACCTCCAGCAGGCGGCCCCGGCACTGGCGGTCGGTGCCCGCGTACGTCTGGCCCTTGCGCGCGGGGCCTGAGTGCGGCGGCTTGCCCGCCAGGCGCCAGGCGCACACGTGCGCGATCGGGCAGTCGGCGCAGCGCGGTGCGCGTGCCGTGCACACCAGCGCCCCCAGCTCCATCACCGCCACGCCCCAGCGGGCCGCGCCCAGCTCGGGCAGCAGGCTCTCCGCCAGCCGCCGCTCGGCCGCCGAGGTGGCGGTCGGCGGGTATTCCTCCGCGCGGACCGACCTGGCGAACACCCGCCGCACGTTGGTGTCGAGCACGGCGTGCCGGCCGCCGTAGGCGAAGCTGGCCACGGCGGCCGCGGTGTATTCGCCGATGCCGGGCAGTGACAGCAGGGTCGCGTGGTCGGCGGGCACCTCGCCGCCGTGCTCGTCGGTGATGGCGCGGGCGCAGGCGTGCAGGCGCAGCGCCCGGCGGGGATAGCCGAGCCGGCCCCAGTGGCGCACGGCCTCGCCGGGCTGCTCGGCGGCCAGGGCCTTGGGGGCGGGCCAGCGTTCCATCCACTCGTGCCAGACGGGCAGGACGCGTATGACGGGGGTCTGCTGCAGCATGATCTCGCTGACCAGCACACCCCAGGGGGTCGCGTCGGTCGCCCGCCAGGGGAGGTCCCGGGCGTTGTCCTCGTACCAGTCCAGAACGGGGGCGTGCAGGAGGTTCGGTTCAACCACAAGGTCAAGCGTATTCGGAGATGGCGCCCTTCGGCGTGTCGTCACTCTTCGTCGTCGCCCGCTCACCATCCTTGGGCTATGGACCCCGATACGATGCGTGGTGACGGCGGTGACATCTACTGGCGGCGCCGGATGAGCGTACTGGTGGCAGTGCTCGTCGTGGTGGCCGTTGTGGCGTGGGCGTGCTCCAGCGGGGGCAGCGGGCCCCAGCGCACGTCCGGTGCCCAGTCGTCGCCGAGCGTCGGCGCCACGCCTTCCGCCGATCCCCTGCTGGCGGGGCTGCGTACGCTGGCCATGGGCACGGCCAGCCCGTCGCCGACCCCCACGCCCTCTCCCAAGGCGGCCCCCCAGGAGCGTCCCAGGCGGCCCGGGGAGCCGTGCGCGGAAGACGACCTCGTGCTCAGCCTCCAGGGCGGCAGGGAGCAGATCTACGCGGGCGACTCCCGGCCCAGCTTCCTGGTCACGTTGGTGAACACGGGCCCGGTGATGTGCACGGCCGACGTGGGGCCGCGCGCGATGGAGATCCGCATCACCTCGGGGGCGGACCGGATCTGGTCCACCGCCGACTGCGTGAGCGGTGAGGGGAGCGAGGTCAAGGAGCTGCAGCGCGGGGTGCCGTACGTGCGGTCGCTGGAGTGGGACCGTCGGCGGTCGAGCTCCGACTGCCGGTCGACGCCGCCGGCGGCCCTGCCGGGGACCTACGTGACCACGGTCAGGATGGGGAAGCTGCGCACCGACAAGGGGATCTTCCACCTCCGCTGAGCGGCCCCCGAAGGTGTGGAAAGGGTCAGACGTAGCGTTCGAGGATGGAGGACTCGGCCAGGCGGGAGAGCCCCTCGCGGACGCTGCGGGCCCGCGACTCGCCCACGCCCCCCACCACCTGCAGGTCGTCGATGCCGGCCGCCAGGAGCTTCTGCAGGCTGCCGAAGTGGTCGACCAGCCGGTCGACCACCGTGGCGGGCAGGCGGGGCACCTTGGCCAGCAGGCGGAAGCCGCGCGGGCTGACCGGGCTCTCGAGCTGGTCGGCGCCGCTGTGGCCGAGGACGCGGGCCACGGCCGTGAGGTCGAGCAGATCGGTGCCCGACAGCTTGTCGAGGCCGTGCAGGGCCTCCACCAGGCGCCTCTGGCGGCGGCCGGACGGGGCCGGGAGATAGTCGCGGATGACCAGCTCGCGCTCGGAGTCGACACCGGCCACCAGCTCGTCGAGCTGCAGCGAGAGCAGACGGCCGTCGGTGCCCAGCTCGACCACGTAGCCCTTGATCTCGTCGGAGATGCGGCGGACCATCTCCAGGCGCTGCGCCACGGCCGACACGTCTCTGACCGTGACCAGGTCTTCGATCTCGAGGGCGGACAGGGTGCCGGAGACCTCGTCGAGGCGGTGCTTGTAGCGCTCAAGGGTGGCCAGGGCCTGGTTGGCCTTGGACAGGATGGCCGCCGACTCCTCCAGGACGTAGCGGATGCCGTCGAGGTAGAGGGCGATGATGCGCATCGACTTGCTGATGGCGATGATCGGCAGGCCGGTCTGGCGGGCCACCCGCTGGGCGGTGCGGTGGCGGGTGCCGGACTCGTCGGTGGGGATGGACGGGTCGGGCACGAGGTGCACGGCGGCACGGACGATCTTGTCGTCGCCGCTCACCACGATGGCGCCGTCCATCTTGGCCAGCTCGCGCAGCAGGGTGGCCGAGAAGTCGACGTCGAGCTCGAAACCGCCGCTGCAGACCTCTTCGACGACCTTGTTGTAGCCGAGCACGATCAGCCCGCCGGTCTGCCCGCGCAGGATGCGCTCCAGGCCGTCGCGCAGAGGTGTGCCCGGCGCCACAGCGGCCAGGGCTTCGCGACGCCGGTCGTCCGGACTCCTATCCACCTGACCCCCGTGTCGATCGGTCACCTCAGCTTAGCCGTGCTATGTGACGTGTGTGAGAGCGTCCCAGACGTTCTCCGCCTGCACCACCTCGAAGCCGGGCGCGAACGCCACCGGCCCCACGGGCACCAGCGCGCGCTGGCCGGGGCGCTTGCCGGTGCCCTCTTCGAGCGACCCGGCGGGCACCAGGGCGCGCTTGAAGCCCAGCCGCGCGGCCTCGGTCAGCCGCCTGCGCACGTCTTTCACGGGGCGCAGCTCGCCCGCCAGGCCCACCTCACCCAGCGCCACCAGCCCCGGGGGCAGCGGCTTGTCGCCGGCGGCGCTGGCGACGGCGAGCATGACCGACAGGTCGACGGCCGGATCGGCCAGCTTGATGCCGCCGACCGTGGCCGTGAACACGTCGCAGCCCCCGAGCCGGGCGTTGAGCCGACGCTCGAGCACGGCGAGGACCATCTGCACGCGGTAGGTGTCGAGACCGGACGAGGTGCGCCGGGGCTGCTGGGCCTCGGTGCGGGCGACGAGGGCCTGCACCTCGGCCGGCAGCGGGCGGGTGCCCTCGACGGTGACCGTGACGCAGGTGCCGGGCACCGGCTCGCTGCGCCGCGAGACGAACAGCCCGCTCGGGTCGGTGATGCCCTCGATGCCCCGCTCGTGCAGGTCGAAGCAGCCGATCTCGTCGGTGGGGCCGAACCGGTTTTTGATCGCGCGCACCATCCGCAGCCGGGAGTGGCGGTCGCCCTCGAAGTTGAGGACCACGTCGACCAGGTGCTCAAGGGTGCGGGGGCCCGCGATGGAGCCGTCCTTGGTGACGTGGCCGACGAGGACGGTGGCCAGGTTGCGCTCCTTGGCCAGGCGTACGAGGTTGGCCGCCACCTCGCGCACCTGCGTCACCCCGCCGGGCACGCCCGTGGCCTGCGCGGAGCCGATCGTCTGGACCGAGTCGACCACCAGCAGCCGGGGCTGGACCTTCTCCACGTGGGTCACCAGGGCCGACAGCTCGGTCTCCGCAGCCAGGTAGAGCTGGTCCTGGATCGCGCCGATGCGGTCGGCCCGCAGCCGCACCTGGGCCGCCGACTCCTCGCCCGTCACGTAGAGGACGGTGGCCCGCTCGGCGATGCGCGCGGCGGCCTCCAGCAGCAGCGTGGACTTGCCGATGCCCGGCTCGCCGGCCAGCAGCACCACCGCGCCGGGCACCAGACCGCCGCCCAGCACCCGGTCGAGCTCGGCCACGCCGGTGCTGCGGGCGGTCGCCACCTCGGCCTTGACCTGGCCGATCGGCAGGGCGGGCGCGCTGGTGGCGCCGGCCTGGACGACGTTGACGCCGCGGGCGCCCTCTTCGTCGACCGTGCCCCACGCCTGGCACTCACCGCACCTGCCCACCCATTTGGTGGTGCGCCAGCCGCATTCGGCGCAGCGGTATCCGGGTTTCTGGGCAGTCTTGGCCATGTGGAGCAGGCTAGCGCCCGGCCCCGACAATCTTCGAGCGCCGGACGCCGGCCCGGCCGTGTGCCTCCCAGACCGACTTCCTAGGCGAGGCCGAGCTCCGAGACCAGCATGCGCTTCGGCTTGGCGCCCACGATCTGCTTGACCGGCTCGCCGTTCTCGAACAACAGCATCGTCGGCACGGCCATCACCCCGTAGCGGGCCATGATCTCAGGATTCTCGTCGGTGTTGAGCTTGCCGATCTTCAGGCCGTGCTCGGCCTCGATCTGCTCCAGCACCGGGCCCACCATCCGGCACGGCCCGCACCACTCGGCCCAGAACTCGACCAGCACCGGCTCGTCGTTCCTGAGCACCTGCTCCTCGTAGTTGTCGGTGGTCAACGTGATCATCTTCATCCCCTCACAAAGCAGCCTGGGCAAGACTGGGCGAGCTGGGCGGCCACCTCGGCGCGGCGGGCCAGCAGGACGCGGATCTCCTGGTCGATCTCGTCGAGCTTGCGCTCGTAGACCTCGACCGACTCCGCGCACGAGCCCCCGGTGCTGTGCCCCCGCCGCAGACAGTCCACGAACGGCCGGGTCTCCGCCAGCGTGAAGCCGATCTGGAGCAGGGCCCGGATCTCGGAGACCAGCCTGACGTCGTCCTCGCTGTAGTCGCGGTAGCCGTTGGTCCCCCGGCGGGCGCTGAGCAGCCCGTGCTGCTCGTAGTAGCGGAGCGAGCGGGTGCTCACCCCGGTGCGTTCCGCCAGCTCACCGATGCGCATACGCCCACGGTAGACGTTGACACCGGCGTCAATGTCAAGCCTCAGAAGTAGCGCCAGCGCAGCACGTTGGGGTAGGCCAGCTCCAGGCCCGGCGTCTCGGCGATGGCCTGCTCGGCCACCTCGGGTGCGAACTCGATGCGCAGCACCGCCTCCAGGTCCGCCCGCCGCTCGAAGGCCATCGTGAGGTCGAGGGGCCGGCGCTGCCAGCCCTGACGGTCCCAGAACGCCTCGACCTCACGCGCCGAGTACGCCGGCACGGTCCGCGAGAACCAGCGGCCGAACGACCCCCGCGTCGCGTCGAGATCGACGACGAAGGCCGCCCCGCCGCGGCGTACGACCCTGGACAGCTCGCGCAGCCCCGGCTCGCACCCGGGACCGAAGAAGTACGCCCACCGCGCGACGGCCACGTCCACCCCGGCGTCGGGCAGCGGCAGGTCCTGGGCGGTGGCGGCGTGCACGGTCACGTTCGCCAGGCCCGCGCAGCGGCGGCGGGCCAGCGCGGCCAGGTCGCCGTGCGGCTCGACGCCGATCACCCGCTCCGCCTCGGCGGCCAGGACCGGCAGGTGGTAGCCGGTGCCGCAGCCGACGTCGAGCACGGTGGCGCCCTTCCACGGGCGCAGGGCGCGCATCGCCGCGTCGGCCGCGCCCTCGGGGTCGACGGCGCGGTTTTCCAGCTCGTAGACCTGGGGCGTGTGCCAGATGTTCGGGCTGGGGATGGCGCCCTTGACGATCCGTGGCATGCCCCAACGCTAGGGCCTCCCGCCCGCTGGCCGCGCCCGGTGCCAGGGCGGCCTGAGGGGCTTGGCACGCTGCGCCGCCATGGCCTGCCGCGCCAGAACGGCTTCTCCGGCTTAGGCTGGCTACGTGGCTGATGTCATCCGCGTGCCCAATGCGAAGATCGCATTGTCCACTGCTTCGGTATATCCGGAACGCACTCCTGACGCGTTCGAGCTGGCCGCCCGCCTGGGCTACGACGGCGTGGAGATCATGGTCGGCGCCGACCCGGTGAGCCAGGACATCGACGTGATCGAGCGGCTTTCCGAGCACTACGAGGTGCCCGTCCTGGCCATCCACGCGCCCTGCCTGCTGGTCACGCAGCGGGTGTGGGGCCGTGACCCGTGGGCGAAGCTGGTCAAGGCGCAGAAGGCGGCCGAACGCCTGCGGGCCTCGACGGTCGTGGTCCACCCGCCCTTCCGCTGGCAGCGCGAGTACGCCCGCGACTTCGAGACCGGCCTGGCCAGGATGCGTGACGAGACCGATGTCACGTTCGCGGTGGAGAACATGTTCCCGCTGCGGGCCAGGGGCAACGACGTGGTCCCGTACTCACCTGACTGGAACCCGATCGACTACGACTTCCCGCAGGTCACGCTCGACCTGTCGCACACGGCCGTGTCGGGCTCCGACGCCATGGAGATGGCCGTGAAGCTGGGCGACCGGCTCGCGCACCTGCACCTGGCCGACGGCCTCGGTGTCACGAACAAGGACGAGCACCTGGTGCCCGGCAGGGGCAACCAGCCGTGCGCGCCGATGCTGGAGCGGCTGGCCAACACCGGCTACAAGGGGCTGGTGGTCCTCGAGGTCAACACCAGGAAGGCGGCCAGCCGCACCGAGCGGATCGACGATCTCGCGGAGGGTCTCGCCTTCGCCCGGCTCCATCTGGCGGCATCCACATGAGCACAGGACCGATCAAGGATCTCGGCAGGTCGTTCGACCGTGTGGCTGACGCGTACGACGAGGGCCGCCCGAGCTACCCCGACGAGGTGTACCGCGCGCTGACCGAGGTGTCGGGCGTCGAGCTCGACGGTGCCACGACGGTCGACGTCGGCGCGGGCACCGGAATCATGACGTGTGCGCTCAGGGCGCGCGGCGCGCGGGTCTTGGCGGTCGACCCGGGGGAGCCGATGCTGGCGCGGCTGGTGTCCAAGGTGGCGGCCCAGCGGGGCACGCCGGTGGCGGCCGTGCTGGGTGACGGCAACGCGCTGCCGCTGGCCGACGGGGTGGCCGACCTGGTGACGTACGCGCAGTCGTGGCACTGGCTCGACCCGGCGACCTCGATCTCCGAGGCCAGGCGGGTGCTGCGGCCCGGGGGCGCGATCGCGGGCTGCTGGAACCTCAACCACGCGGCGCAGGCCGACTGGCTGGCAGCGTACGAGACCCGGCTGGCGGAGGAGGTGCCCGCCTACTGGGGCCCGGCGGTGGAGGAGTGGTCGGTGCCGCCCATCGCCTCGGCCTTCGAGGTGATGGCCGAGCGCTGGATCCCCTGGACCAGGCTGGTCGGCATCGAGCAGTTCCTGCTCGACCTGCGCTCCCACTCCTACATGGCGGCGCTGTCGCGCGAGCGCGCCGACGAGGTGGTCGAGCGGCGGCGGGCGGAGCTGCGTCAGGCGTTTCCCGAGGGCGTGCTGTCGGTGCCCGTGCGGGTCTATCTGGCGGTGGGCCGGTGACGCGAGCGCGCGGCATCCGGACGATCGGGCGGCTGCACGGAGCGCGTCCATGAGCGACGGGGCCATGAACGACGGGGCCATGAACGACGGGGCCATGAACGACAGGGCCATGAACGACAGGGCTGCGAACGGCGTGCGCGCGGGGAGCGAGGCCGGGCACGCCGACAAGCGGCGTCCAGGGCGCAGGCCCGGCTCGGCCGACACGCGCGGGGAGATCCTCACGGCGGCGCGCAGGGTGTTCGCCGAGAAGGGGTTCGACAAGGCGACCGTGCGCGGCATCGCCAGGGAGGCCAAGGTCGACCCCGCCCTCGTGCACCACTACTTCGACACGAAGGAGGGCATGTTCGTCGAGGCCATGCGCCTTCCTGTCGACCCGCAGACGATCATCCCGACGCTGCTGACGGGGCCGCGCGAGCAGGTGGGGGAGCGGCTGGTCCGGCTGGTCCTGGGCGTCACCGCGGACGAGGAGACGCGCGCGCCGATGGTGGCGCTGATCCGCTCGGCCATGACCAACGACCAGGCGGCCGCGATGTTCCGTGAGTTCATCACGCAGGCCCTGCTCCACCAGGTGGCCGACCGGCTGGGCGTGGCGCACCTGCGGGTGGAGGCGGCCTTCGCGCAGATGCTCGGCGTGGTCATGGCGCGTCACGTGCTCAGGCTGGAGCCGCTGGCGAGCGCCGAGCACGACGAACTGGTGGAGATCCTGGCGCCGACCATCCAGAGGTATTTCACGGGATAGAGCATTGTTCTGGAGACGGCGATGACCTTAGGGTATGTCGCGCGTGACCCAGTGAAGTTACTCGTGGGTAGGATTGGGGAAGATTCCTGCGCGGCGGGTGACCGTACGCTGACACCCATCGTCGTCTCTTGGAGGATCCCGTGCTCTGGGTAGCCGTCATCGGGCTCGTGATGACCGTCCTGGCGATCGCCGTGGCCGGCCGCAGGGTGATGTTCCTGTACAAGCTCGCCACCGTGGGCCCACCCGCGCCCGAGCGGACCGAGTACGCCAAGACACACGTGGGCGATGAGGTCAAGGCCCAGCTCGTCGAGGTGTTCGGGCAGAAGAAGCTGCTCAAGTGGACGCCGTCGGGCGTCGCGCACTTCTTCGTCATGTGGGCGTTCTTCATCCTGCTGACCGTCTACATCGAGGCGTACGGCGCGATCATCCAGGGGGCGGTCACCGGCACCCCCGACTTCCACATCCCGCTCATCGGCACCTGGGGCGTGCTCGGCTTCCTCCAGGACTTCATCGCCGTGGCGTGCCTGCTCGGCCTGGTCGCCTTCGCGGTCATCCGGGTCAAGAACTCGCCCAAGTCCCTCGGCCGCGACTCGCGCTTCTCCGGCTCGCACCTGGGCGGCGCCTGGCTCGTCCTGTTCATGATCTTCAACATCATCTGGACGCTCTTCCTGGCCAGGGGCGCGGCGGCGGCCAACGGGAACTTCCCGTACTCCTCGGGCGCGTTCGTCTCGCTGGCCCTGGGCGACGTGCTGCCGTCGAGCCCGGTGCTGGAGGAGATCGCGTTGCTCCTGCACATCGGCTTCATGCTGGTGTTCCTGGTCATCGTGGTGAACTCCAAGCACCTGCACATCTTCACCGCGCCGCTCAACGTGCTCTTCTCGCGCCGTCCCGACGGCCTCGGCGGCGCGTCCGAACTGCGCGTGGACGGCAAGCCGGTCGACTTCGAGGACGAGGACCTCGACCCCGAGCGGCTCGGCCGCGGCAAGATCGCCGACACCACCTGGAAGGGCTTCCTCGACTTCTACTCCTGTACGGAGTGCGGCCGCTGCCAGTCGCAGTGCCCGGCGTGGAACACCGACAAGCCCCTGTCGCCGAAGATGCTCATCCTCGACCAGCGCGACCACGCCTTCGCGGTGGCCCCCTACCTGCTGGCGGCCGCGAACGGCGTCGAGCACAAGGACACCGACGTGCTCGCGTTGCTGGACAAGCCGCTGGTCGGCGAGGAGGGGGTCATCCACCCCGACGTGCTGTGGTCGTGCACCAACTGCGGCGCCTGCGTCGAGCAGTGCCCCGTGGACATCGAGCACATCGACCACATCCTCGACATGCGCCGCTACCAGGTGATGGTGGAGTCGTCGTTCCCGTCCGAGGCGGGGGTGATGGTGAAGAACCTGGAGAACAAGGGCAACCCGTGGGGCATGTCCGAGACGAAGCGGGCCGACTGGATCGAAGAGCTCGACTTCGAGGTCGAGGTCGTCGAGGAGAAGATGCCCGAGGACGCCGAATACCTGTTCTGGGTGGGCTGCGCGGGCGCTCTGGAAGACCGGGCCAAGAAGACCACGAAGGCCGTGGCCGAGCTGCTGCACATCGCGGGCGTGAAGTTCGCGGTGCTCGGCCCGATGGAGGCGTGCACCGGTGACCCCGCGCGCCGGCTGGGCATGGAATACCTGTTCAACATGCTCGCCCAGCAGAACATCGAGACGCTCAACGAGGCCGGCGTCAAGAAGATCGTGGCCACCTGCCCCCACTGCTTCAACACGCTCGCGAACGAGTACCCGCAGCTCGGCGGCACGTACGAGGTCGTGCACCACACGCAGTTGCTGGCGAGGCTGGTGGACGAGGGCCTGCTCACCCCGGTCACGCCGATCGAGGAGAAGATCACCTACCACGACCCGTGCTTCCTCGGCCGCCACAACAAGGTCTACTCCCAGCCCCGCGACATCATGTCGAAGGTGCCCGGCGTACGGACCCAGGAGATGCACCGCCACAAGGACCGCGGCTTCTGCTGCGGCGCGGGGGGCGCGCGCATGTGGATGGAGGAGCGCATCGGCAAGCGCATCAACACCGAGCGCGTGGACGAGGCCCTGACCACGAATCCTGACACGGTCTCCACCGCGTGCCCGTTCTGCATGGTGATGCTCGGCGACGCGATCAACGAGAAGAAGAACACCGGTGCGGCCAAGGAATCGCTCGAAGTCGTGGACGTCGCGCAGCTCCTGATCAAGTCCGTCAAGGGAACTTCCTGACTGTGTGCTGTCGGATTCCTCAACACTCGCTGTGGAGGAATCCGCACGTCAACACAGGTGCCTTACCGAAATCCGGCATCCACATAACGGGAAAATCACGGTAACCTCAACGTCGCATGGCTCTGTTCGACGGGGAGGGGGCTCGCCATGGGCGTCGTCGTCACTGACGCCGAAGTCACCCTGGCCGACGTGCTCTCCCTGCGCCTGGCCATCGGCGAACCACTGGCAGAGGGCACCGAACTCGTTCTCCGGCATCGCACCACGGGGGTGGAACGCGACGTGCTGCTCGGCAGCCCAGGCGCGCGGGCGCGCGAGGCCACGCTGGCGATCTCGCTCGCCCCGCTCGAGCTCGCCACCGGGCGATGGGACGCCTACCTGCGCCGCGACGGCAGACGCGGCAGGCTGCGCAGCGTCGACCCGGGGTTCTCGCTCGACCACCTCGACGCGTACGCGCTGTGCAAGCGCACCCTCGCCTACCGCGCCTACCGCACCCGCAACGGCTACCTGGCGCTGAAGGTCTCCGACGCCGAGCCGGTGGCCGAGGTGCGGGCCATCTGGTTCAGGGAGGGCCGCTTCGAGGTGACGGGCCTGCTGGCCTACACCGGCCTGGAGGACGACGACACCCGTCACGAGGCCGTGCTGACCCTCGACCGCAGGCAGACCGGCGCCCACCTGTCGGCCACGGCCACCGTGCAGGGGGTGCGCTACCACGCGGCCGTGTCGCTCGTCGACGTGCTGGCCGCCGACCCCGAGGGCGCCTCGGGCTCCGGCACGTGGGAGCCCGCGCTGGAGGTCGAGGGGGTGCCCACGGCGCTGCGGCTGGGCGCGCGGCTCGACGACGTCGACGGCAAGCGCCGGCGGCTGCACTACCCGTCGGCCAAGGTCGACGGCGTGCTGGTCAAGCCCTGCTACACCGCCGACGACGAGCTGCGGATCGAGGTCGGCGGATGAAGGTCAGCCTGGTCCTCGCCTCCGCGTACGCCATGCGCGGCGACGTACGCGCCATGCTGAACCTCGCCACCGCGCTCTCCGAGCGGCACGACGTCGAAGTGATCAGCGTCAGGCGGCAGAAGGAGAAACCGTTCTTCCCGGTCGGCCCCAACGTGGTCATGCGCAGCGTGGTCGACGCCCGGCCGGGGGTCAGGCATCTGCTGCCGCGCGGGCAGGTTCGCACCGAGGTGGCGCTGTGGCGGGTGCTGCGCAACCTCAAGTCCGACGTGCTGATCACGACCCGGCCGGGTATCGGGGTCCAGGCGGCCAGGCACGCGCCGCGCGAGACCGTCAAGATCGCCCGTGAGTGGGGCAGGCCGGTCGTGCCGGGGCCGGTCAAACGCTTCTACCCGCGTCTGAGCGCCGTCGTGACGGCCACGGAGTCGGCCCAGGAGGAGTGGGCCAAGCTCCTCGACGGCGGGCCCGTCGTGCACAGCGTCCTCGACGCGCTGCCGGGCGGCCCGTGGCCGCGCTCGCGCATGGACAACCGGATCGTGGCCGCGGGCGGGCGCTGGGTGCCGGTGAAGGCGTACGACCGGCTGATCAGGGCGTTCGCCCTCGTCGCGGACAAGCGGCCCGACTGGCGGCTGCGACTCTACGGCGGCGGCCCCGAGGAGCGGCGGCTGCGCGCCCTGGTGCGCGACCTCGACCTGCACAACCACGTCTACTTCATGGGCACCACGCCCGATCTGGCGGGCGAGTTCGCCAAGGCGTCGATCGTGGCCAACACCTCGCGCAGCGAGGACCTGGGCATGACGGTGCTGGAGGCCATGGGGTGCGGGGTGCCCGTGGTGGCGTTCGAGGGGGCCAGGGGGCCCAGGGAGTTCGTGGCGACGGGCTACAACGGGGTGCTGGTGCCCGAGGCGGACGCCGACCTGCAACTCTTCGCGGCGGCGCTGCTGGCCCTGATCGACGATGAGCGCAGGCGGCGCTCCCTCGCGGCCGGGGCTCGTGACACGGCGGTGCGGCACTCGGCCGACGAGGTGGCCGAGCAGTGGGAGAAGCTCATCGCCGGCCTCCGCTAGGGTTTCGTACCTCTCCCGTCGCACGTCGGCGGGCGCTGGACGCGGCCGGCCATACCTAATACGGGTACCGTAGAAGCATGCATGGGTACAGCGGAGACAAGCAGGCTTATCTCACGCGTCTGCGGCGAATCGAGGGGCAGATCAGAGGGCTGCAGCGCATGGTCGATGACGACGCCTACTGCATCGACGTGCTGACCCAGGTCTCCGCGGCGACCCGGGCGCTGCAGGCGGTGGCGCTGGGGCTGCTGGAGGAGCACATCTCGCACTGCGTGGCCGATGCGATCAACACCGGCGGGCCCGAGGCCGAGGCGAAGGTGAAGGAAGCCTCGGCGGCCATCGCGCGGCTCGTGCGTTCCTAGCGGAACGCCGCCCGCGCTCCTCGCGGGGTCGCCCATGAGGCTCTCATCCGTAAGTCGGATAGCCCGTCCGCGGATTGACTAGTTATGTGAAACCCCGGGAACTAGGTCCCCGGGGCTAGTAATCGTGTTAGTCCTTCAGCGGCTCGCCGAAGTCCGCAATCCGAGCGCGTCGTCGAGTTCGTCCAAGGTCAGCCGCCGCTCGCTGACAGCCACGGCGGTGAGCACCTCGGCGTAGAGCGCAATCTCGTCCAACGCGACACGGTCGTGGACCCGAGAGTCCAGGTCATCGTGCCCCACCGCGTCGTCCTTCCTTCCGCAGCCCACACCCTCTACGAGGTTACGGCTGAGGCCCTTCCGGCGACATGGCCCATCGGAGTCATTCCTTTCGGCGCCTCGGGGGCCCCAGGGGGATCATTTCCCCAATCCGAGATCACAATTCAGCGAATGCACTGTTATCTGAAGTGTTAGAACGATATAGGAGGAGTAAGGATGAAATATCGTTATTAATGGTTTACGTGTGACCTGAGTGATGGTCGTCGCGTTCGTGGACGATCCTGCGTACGAGCGCCGCCTGCCCCGCCAGGCCCCGCTGCGGCACCCTGGCCCCCGACACCCGGCCCCACGCCAGCCCCATGGCGTACGCGGCCCCCAGCACCGCCGCCGCGCTCCCCCTGTCCGGCGGCGCCACTTCGACCACCGGCTCGACCACTGGCGCGGGCGCGACGGAGACGCCGCCCGTACGGACCGCGAAGCCCTCGGGCTGCGTCGACTCGGCGGCAGAGGTGCCGGTGAGCCCGGCGCGGTGCAACTCGTCGTACGCCATCCGCAGCCGGTGGTCCAGCCGCTCCGGCAGCGCCCCCTTGGAGTCGGACAGGTCCGCCAGGAACGTGGCCGCCGCCTCCCTCGGGCCGGGCGTGAAGGACAGCGCGTCCACCAGGTCGTACACGGTGTGGGAGAAATGCGCCCCGGGGTCGTTCTCGACCAGCAGGGCCCGGCACAGGCGCGCGGGGCAGCGCTCCAGCCACGCCCGCCGCACCGCCTCGTCGTCCTCGTACGGGTCGTCGAGCCCCGGCCGGCGCAGCACCGGCTCGACCATCGTGAGCAGAGCCAGCGCCCGCGGCCTGAAGCGGGTGTCGAGGAGCAGGATCTGCGCCGTGTCGGCCATGACGGCCGCCAGCCTGAGCGCCTCCCGCGAGCGCCCCGCCCGTAGGCGTTCGGCCACGAGCGTGACGAGGTCGCGCAGCGGCGGCGCGGGCAGCCAGCGCACCCACTCGTCGCCGGGCAGCGAGCGGCGCAGGTATTCGCCGAAGATCGTGATCAGCCGCTCGTTGCCGTCGAAGGCGGGCGCGTACGCGCACCACATGATCGTCCCCCAGACGGCCGCCACCGTGCTCGGGACGTCGGCGCCGAAGATCTCGTCGAACGCCGTCAGCGGGTAGTCCAGCTCCGACTTGCGCCCGCTCGACCGCACCAGCGACCTGATCTGCTCGGTGAGGACCTCCGGCACGTCGGGACCGATGAACGACTGTGTGGAGCCCGGCTCGGCGTGGAAGTCGTATCCGTCCGGCACGACGGCGTCGGGCAGCGCCGCGGCGGCGTGGCCGACCTCACGGGCTCGCGTGCCCCGGGGCGGCGGGGCGAGGTGCCAGCGGCCGTCGGCCGGGTCGTACAGGTGCCAGCGCGCGTGCGCACCGAAGAGCCACCGGTCGCCATCTGGGGTCACAAGAATTCTGGCGGCCAGGACGTGGGCGCGATCGGGCAGGGAAAGCCCTTGCCAGCGCGGGTCCGCCACCATGGCGCGGACTTGCGCCTCGGTGGCGGTGAACGCGTCCCAGGGTGGCACGGCGGTCATCGTACTGGGGTCATTCGGATCATCCATCGGCATTTCACGGCAGAATGTCCGCTATGAGGGCGAAGGTGGCAGGGTCGTTGGCGGTCGTGAGCGTGCTCTCCGGTTGCGGTACGGCTATGTCGGCGCGGCCGACGCCCTCCGGCCCCGGCGTACTCACGCTACAGAACGCCGTTCCGCCCACGCCCGGTGGGGAGGTGGGCGAGGCCTCCACCGAGTTCGACGACGCGGCCGACCTGACCATGTGGACCAGGCTCAGCCAGACCGAGAAGGACGTCGACAGGATCACCAAGCTCGACGTGAACAAGACCGTGAAGGGCTCGCTCTATCTGGAGCCCAACACCTCGGCCTGGTTCGACGGCTTCCGCGGGCCCTTCGTGTACCAGGAACTGGCCGGCGACATCCTCATGCACGCCAGGGTCAAGGCCGAGGGCAGGCGCGGCGGGAAGCCCAAGCGGAAGTTCTCGCTCGGGGGCCTGATGGCCCGCCAGCCCAACTCGTACGCCAGGCCCAATTGGGTGTCGATCACCACCGGCACCGGCGACAAGAGCGGCCAGGTCGAGGTGAAGTACACCCAGGACGGCAGCTCCAAGCCGCAGGAGCTGGCCGTCGAGAACGGCTGGGTGGAGCTGGCCCTGGCCCGGGTGGGCCGCGTGTTCGTGGCGCTCTACAAGGCGGACGGCGGCGCGTGGAAGGTGGGCCGGCGCTGGCCGTCCACGCTCCCCGACGTGCTCCAGTGGGGCGTGACGGCCTACACCGACTGGGACAGCTACAGCACGCTCAAGCAGGACGCGGCCAAGGGCAACGCCAAGCAGGTCAGGGGCACACCCGACCTTGAGCTGACGGTCGACTTCGTCCGGTTCCTCAGGCCGGAGCTGCCGGAGTACGCCGATCCGCTCAACACCGCGTCGGTCTCGGACGAGGTGCTGATCAAAGCGATGACGCCTGCCGGTGCCTGAGCGCCTTGGCCATGTAGCCGTCCGGCGTGCGGGCGAAGGAGTCGCGGTCGTCGTCGGTGAGCTCGCGTACGATCTTGCCGGGCACGCCCGCGACGAGCACGCCCGCGGGGATCTTCTTGCCGGGGCCGACGAGCGCGCCGGCGGCGACCAGCGTGCCCGCTCCGACGCGGGCGCCGCCCAGCACGATCGCCCCGATGCCGATCAGCGCGCCCGACTCCACGTGGGCGCCGTGGACCATCGCCTTGTGGCCCAGGCTGACGCGGTCTTCCAGGATCGCGGGCTCGCCCGGGTCGGAATGCAGACAGGAAAGATCCTGTACGTTGCACTCCTGGCCGATCTCGATCCGCTCGTCGTCCCCGCGCAGAACGGAGCCGTACCAGATGCTGGACGCCCGGCCCACCCGTACGTTGCCGACCACCACGGCGCCCGGCGCCACGAACGCCTCGGGGTGTATGTCCGGGATTGCCCCGTTGTCCAACGCTGCTATGTACATTCGAGACATCGTAATTCCAGCTCGGGGTATGGCGTTCGGGTTGCGGACGTGGGCAGATGGCAGGAAAGTCGTTTCCTGACGTCCCGTCGCCAGATCCTCACCAACCGCAGTTTTCCCCCGCCTCACGCAAACCAGCCTTAGGTAACCCCCATGATGAACCAGCACGAGAGCATTCCCGACCTGATGCAAGAGGACACCTTCGAAGTCGTGATGCGCGGCTACAACCGCCGCCAGGTCCACGACTACATGATCCGCACCCGTAACCAGATCAGAGATCTGGAGGAGCGGCTGGCGCGGGCCATCGAGCAGGCCGAGCAGGGCCGCGTCGAGCTGGCCGAGGCCCGGCGGCGCATGGTCGAGACGCCCCAGAGCTACGAGGACCTCAGCCCCCGCCTCGCCCAGATCCTCCGCCTCGGCGAGGAGGAGGCCGCGGCCAAGCGCGAGGACGCCGAGGCCGAGGCCGCCAGCGTGCGCGACGCGGCCAAGTCCGAGGCCGACCGCCTGATGTCATCCTCCCGAGAGACCTCCGACAAGATCCTCACCTCCGCCCAGGCCGAGGCCGAGCGGCGGGTGAGCGAGGCCACGCAGGCCGCCGAGGGCATGCTGGCCCAGGCGGGCAGCGACGCCGAGGAGCAGCTCACCGCCGCCCGCACCGAGGCCGACGACACGCTGAAGGAGGCGCGGGCCGAGGCCGAGCGGCTGCTCGGCGTGGCCCGTACGGAGTCGGAGCAGCTCGTGCAGTCGGCCGCGGCCCAGGCCGAGCAGGTCGTGACGGCGGCACGCAACGAGTCCGACTCGATGCTCGCCGCCGCCAACCAGCGCACCGCGGCCCTCGACGAGCAGGCGGGGCGCAGGGTGGAATACCTGACCAACACCCACACCGAGGTGGTGCGGCGGTTGACGGAGATCGGCTCGGTGCTCGGCGACCTCATGCGCAGCGAGTCGAACGCGGGTCCGCTGCTGCCTGAGGAGGCCGCCACGGTCCCGGCGCCCCAGGACCCACAGGACGACGTACGGATCATCGTCGAGGAGGAGGGGCCGCAGCAGGAGCCCACACCGCCCGGCGTCGCTCCCGCGGGCACCTCCGACGACACCGACGTGCACATCGTCCGGCTGTCGGAGGCGCACAAGTAGGCAGCACGCTGTCCGCGGCGTACGGGCAGGCAGCGTACGGGCAGGCAGCGTGAGCGGAGCAGGTCGCCGTCAGGCGAGGCGGGCCGTCAGGTACGCCTCGCCCCTGGGCGAGAGGCGGTAGCCGGTGTCGAGGCTGATCGTCAGGCCGAGCGCCTTGAGCCTGCGGACGTTCGCCTTGAACCGGATCGTCTCCTGCCCCACCTCCGGCGCCAGGTCCCCGGCGCGTACCCCCGGCCGGCGCGCGATCAGCTCCAGCGCGGGCACGGCCCAGGGCCCCATCCGGTCCAGCCGCCGGGTGAGGGCGGCCACGTCGCCGGGCGTCAGGTCGGCGGTGGCCGCCAGCGCGTCACGCGGATCCGGCCCGTCGAGCAGCCGCAGCTCCACGCGGTGGATCGGGTCGGAGCCCCGCGCGTCGAGGTCGGCCAGGAGGGCGGCGCGGTCGGCGTAGCCCGCCGCCCTGGCCTGCTCCTCGGTCACGTCGTCCGCCGAGGTCACCTCGACCGAGAGCACCTCGGCCATCGGGCCGCCGCCCATCCGGTAGTGCCCGCCCGTCGTGACCTGGGCGCGCTTCCAGCGTCTGAAGGCGAGGGTGATGGACCCGTCGGCGATGCCCTCGCGCAGCCGTCGCTCGAACAACATGCCCACGACTGTACGCAGCTGTTGTACGCATCCGTACGCATCGCTGAGCGGAAGCCCCCGCCCCCGATAGGGTCGGAGGCTTCCGCGTTCGTGGCCCCTCCCAAGTTGGTGGCCCGGTGCCGGGGCCGCCGAGACGCTGGACCCGGCACCGGGCTGCTCGTGTCGGCGGGTGGCGGAACGCTCCACCACCCGCCTCATTCAAGGTGCTGGGCCGGTCTGCCACGGGTGCTGCTCGTCGGCCCGTCTTTCCTGGTCCCGGAGCTGGTCGCGCAGGCCGTCCGGGTCGTCCGCGTCGATGGTCATCGCACATCCGGCCGCGCGCTGCGCCGCGCTGAGCGGATGGTGTCTCGTGGCCCACCAGCGGCCCGCGTCGCTCCGCCAGATGGTCCAGTGGGGGTACTCCCGGGCTATCTCGGCAAGATGCCGGTCGAAGGGCATCTGCGTCCACCTTTCCAGGACCCCTGCGAGGTTCCATCTCCTTAGACGATGCGGCACCTCTCTAGAGAAATCAATGATCGTGACGGACAGGTCAACCTATCGCTTGACAGATCGCCTTGAATCACGCGTCGAAGTCGTACTGGAGTACATACGCCGCCGAGTCCAGCACCATCTCGTTGACCTCGACCGGCAGCCCGCCCGACGTGTACGCGATCCGCGCGATCACGATCACCGGGGTTCCCCCCGGCAGGTCGAGCAGCCCGCTCTCGCGCGGCCCCGGCATGCGGGCGCGTACCTCCTCGGTGAAGTGGGCGGGAGGCAGGCCCAGGTCGCCGAGCCTGGCGTAGACGCCGCCGGGCCCGGTGTCGGCGAGCGTGATCGCGCTGCCCTCCACCAGGTGGGCGGGGAAGTAGGAGGTGGCCAGTTGCACGGGTCTGGAGTCCACCGAGTAGCGGCGGCGGCGCACCCACACCTCGCCGCTCTCGAGTACGGCCGCCACCTCCTCCGCGGCTCGCTCCAACGCCACCTCCACCCGGTCCACGGTGAAGGGCCGGCCCCGGGTGTCGGCGTCCCAGATGGCCCTGCCCTGACCCCACTGCTCTCGTGACAGGCGGCGTGAGCCGTGCCTGCGTATCGGTTTGAACAGCCGCACGTAAACCCCCGAACCTCGTTTGGGCACCGCCAGCCCTTCGTTGATCAGTACGGCAAGCGCCTGCCTGGCGGTGGCTCGTGCGATTGCGTATTCGGCCATAAGCGCGTTCTCGCCCGGTAGTCGGTCCCCGTCGCGCAGTTCGCCGGACAGAATCCGGGCGCGGAGGCCGTCGGCGATGCGGCGATAGATAGGGGGTTCGTGGGGTACCGGGGATTCAGACAACTTTGATCACCCTCTGTCACCAACCAGGTTGTGGCGTCTCCAGAGAACTTGCCCCGTCTTGTCCACGATCGCACAGAAGGATGGGATGGTCGCGGGCTGATTTTGAGAGGATCGTGCCCGAGTGGTGAATTCGGCGATGTTTTAGCGGTCCGTTATCGCGGAACGGCCTCGACCGGTATCCGTCCGGCCCACCAGCGGCGAGTAACCAAAGCGAAGATCACGGCACCTGCCGTGTTGAGGAGGACGTCGTCCACGGAGGAGAAACGGCCCAGACGGAGTACGTACTGGAGCACCTCGACCACGACCGAAAATGCCGCCGCGACGGCCGCAACCCGGGCCGTCGAGGACATCGCCCGACTGCGTACGGGCAGCAGCGCCCCCAGCGCCGCGAACACCAGGAGATTGCCCCCGACCTGCACCAACACCGCCTCCGGCGGCGCGTTGAGCAGGTCGAGGAGGTCGGCGAACGGCACCGGCCCGACCCCGCCGGCGCCGTCCGAGGGCGTGAGGATCATCCACAGCCAGGGGGCGGTCCCCACCACGATGCCGATGTCGCCGATCGAGGTGCGCAGGGGCGCCGGGTGCCCGGCGCGAGCGCGGTGGCGCGAGAGGAGCAAGATTGCCGGCAAGCACAGGAGGAGTGCAAAGCTGCCAGCAATAATGACGTTTCCCCATAATTCCCACGTCCGCGACATCTGCTCATGATGGCGATTGACCCCGGGGTACTGGAAGATGTCTGTCCGGACAGGTCTTATCGGGTCGGCAGATGCTCCTCCAGGAAGGCCAGCGCCACCTCCCATGTACGCTCCGCAGCCTCCGGCTGGTGGAACATCGGCGCCTCGCTGTTGTGGAAGGCGTGCCCGGCCTTCTCCTCGACGTGCATGACCACGTTCGCCCTGCCCTCGGCGGCCCGCTCGACCACGGCCACCCGATCGCGCGTGATGAAGGGGTCGCTGCCGCCGAAGACCAGCAGGAGCGGCGCGTCGATGCGGTCCATCAGCCCGGTCGCGTCGGGCACTGCCGAGCCGTAGAAGGACAGCACCGCCTCCAGCTCGATCTGCGTGGCCAGCATGTAGCCGACCGAGCCGCCCAGGCAGAAGCCGAGCGTCCCCACGCCGCCGCTCACCTCCGGCAGCGAGCGCAGGTGGTCCACCGTCAGCGCGCAGTCGGCCACGCCCTGCGCCAGGTCGAAGCCCTGCGCCAACTCGATCGAGGCGGTCGTGCCCTCGGGCGTGTGCTCGCCCTTCCAGTGCGGCTGCAGGCGCCAGAACAGGTCGGGCGCGGCCACCACGTAACCACGGGAGGCCAGGTCGAGGGCCACCTTCTCGATGTAGGGGCCCACGCCGTAGATCTCCTGGACCAGGAGGACGCCAGGCCCGCTCCCCGCGTCGGGGAGCCACACCTGTACGTCGAAGGAGCCGCCATGGGCAGTGATTCGGTCTGTTCGGGTCTGCATGTCCACCAGCATCGCGCATGGCGCGCGCCGCGTTCCGGCGAGACGATGCGATCGGGGGTTCCGTGTCCCAAAACACTGTGTTGTCCCCGAGCGGCGTTGTCTCCAAGCGGCGTTGTCTCCGAGCGGCACGGCGAACCTGTACCGAGAGGCGAGGGAGAGATGAGGAGAGTGTTGTGCTGACCCATTTCATCGGTGGCCAGCCGGTGGCCTCGGGAAAGGTCTTCCCGGTGCACGACCCGGCGACGGGCGCGATGGTCAGGCAGGCGCACGAGGCCGATCCCGAGGTGGTCGACCGCGCGGTGCGCGCGGCCAGGGAGGCGGCCCGCGACTGGGCGGCGCTGCCCGTCGGCGAGCGCGCCGGGTGGATGCGGCGCCTGGCCGAGGGCATCGAGGCCCGCTTCGACGACCTGGTGGCGGCCGAGATCGCCGACACGGGCAAGCCGCTCGACCAGACGCGTACGCTCGACATCCCCCGTGGCATCGCGAACTTCCGCGCCTTCGCCGAGATCGCCGCCCAGCGCCCCGACGACGCCTTCCACCTGTCGGGGACGCTCAGCTACACCGTACGCAGGCCGCTCGGCGTGGTCGCGGTGATCGTCCCGTGGAACCTGCCGTTCCTGCTGATGACCTGGAAGCTCGCGCCCGCCCTCGTCTCCGGGAACACCGTCGTCGTCAAGCCGTCGGAGCACACGCCCGGCTCGGCCTCCGTGTTCGCCGAGATCTGCGCCGAGGCGGGCCTCCCGCCCGGCGTGGTCAACATCATCCTCGGGTACGGCGCCTCCGGCCAGCTCCTGGTGGAGCACCCCGGGGTCGACGCCGTGACGTTCACCGGGTCCACGAAGACCGGCACGACGATCATGCGGACGGTGGCCGACCGGGTCAAGCCGATCTCGTTCGAGCTGGGCGGCAAGAACGCGGGCCTGGTCTTCGACGACTGCGACGTCGACCGGGCCGTGGAGGGCACGGTGAAGTCGGTCTTCACCAACGGCGGCCAGGTGTGCCTGTGCACCGAGCGGATGTACGTCCAGCGCTCGATCTTCGAGGACTTCTGCGCCCGCCTGGCCGTGCGCGCCCAGGAGATCCAGCTCCAGCCCATGATCTCCGCCGAACACCGCGAGAAGGTGCTCTCCTACTACGCCTTGGCCCGCTCGGAGGGAGCCAAGGTGCTCACGGGCGGCAGCGTCCCGGTGTTCGGCGATCACCGCGATTCCGGATATTTCGTGGAACCGACAGTAGTGACAGGCTTGTCGGAGTGGTCAAGGTTCAACAGGGAGGAGATCTTCGGTCCCGTGTGCCACGTCGCCCCGTTCGACAGCGAGGCCGAGGCGATCGACCTGGCCAACGGCAGCCAGTACGGCCTGGCCGCCACGCTGTGGACGACCAACCTCGACCGCGCCCACCGGGTGGCCCAGCGCCTGGAGGCCGGGCTCGTCTGGGTCAACACCTGGTATCTGCGCGACCTGCGTACTCCGTTCGGCGGTGTGAAACTGTCGGGAATCGGTCGCGAGGGCGGCACGCGGTCGCTCGACTTCTACTCAGAACCCACCACGATCACCATCAAACTGGAGCAACCCGATGCATGACGAGTGGTCCCAAGCAGTGGACGCCCGCGCCCAGGCCGCGGACCGGCTGGCCGAGGCGGCTCGTACGGGGCGGCCATGCGCACCGATCAGGGACCTGGTCAGCACGGCGGCCGACGGGTACGCCGTACAGGAGATCCACACGAGGCGGGCGCTCGGCGCGGGCCGGCGGCCGGTCGGCAGGAAGATCGGCCTCACGAACCCGCTGATACAGCAGCAACTGGGCATCGACCAGCCCGACTTCGGCATGCTCTTCGCGGACATGTCCTACAGCGACGGGCTGCCGATCCCGCTCGACCGGTTCCTGCAGCCGAAGGTCGAGGCCGAGATCGCGCTCGTGTTCGGCGCGGACCTGCTGGGCGGGCCCTTCACGGTGGCCGACGTGATCAGGGCGGTCGACTTCGTCCTGCCGGCCGTCGAGATCGCCGACTCGCGGATCCTCGACTGGGACATCACGCTGGCCGACACGATCGCCGACAACGCCTCGGCCGGGGCGTTCGTGCTGGGCGGCACACCGGTGTCGCTGCGCGGGCTCGACCTGCGGGCCGCCGGGATGACGATGACGCGCGGCGGGCAGGGCGGGCAGGGCGGGCAGGAGGTCTCGACCGGCTCGGGAGAGGCGTGCCTGGGCCACCCGCTCAACGCCGCCGTCTGGCTCGCCACCCGGCTCGGGCATTCCGAGCACGCGCTGCGGGCCGGTGACGTGGTGCTGACGGGCGCGCTCGGGCCGGTGGCGCCCGTCGAGCCCGGCGACGTCTTCGAGGCGCGGATCGAGGGTCTGGGCTCCGTACGGGCGGTGTTCGGCAAGTGAGACCCAGGGGCATCCGGGTGCCGGGCAAGGCCACCCCGCGAGGGCGGTTCCCACACGTCAAGCGGGCCGGCGACTTCCTGTACGTCTCGGGTACGAGTTGCCGCAGGCCCGACGACACGTTCGTGGGCGTCGAGGTCGACAAGTACGGCGCCACGAACCTGGACATCCGCGCCCAGACCAGGGCGGTCATCGAGAACATCGGCGACATCCTCAAGGCCGCGGGCGGCTCGCTGGCCGACCTCGTCCAGATCACCACGTATCTCGTGAACATGAATGACTTCAGGGGCTATAACGAGGTCTACGCGGAGTTCTTCGACGAGGAGGGGCCCACCAGGACCACGGTCGCGGTGCACCAGCTCCCGCATCCCCACCTCCTCATCGAGATGCAAGCCGTCGCCTACCACCCACAGGAGCGATCATGATTCCCCCCATTGACTTCACCAAGTGGATCGACGAGCACGCCCACCTGCTCAAGCCGCCCGTGGGCAACAAGGTGGTCTTCGAGGGGGCGAACGACTTCATCGTCATGGTGGTCGGCGGGCCCAACTCCAGGACCGACTTCCACGTGGACCCGTACGAGGAGCTGTTCTACCAGGTACGCGGCAACATGCACGTCAATGTCGTCACCGAGGACGGCCCCGGGACCGTGCACATCCGCGAGGGCCAGATGTGGCTGCTGCCGCCGCGCGTGCCGCACTCGCCGCAGCGGCCGGAGGCCGGGTCGGTGGGCCTGGTGGTCGAGCGCATCCGGCCCGAGGGCGAGCTGGAGAGGTTCCAGTGGTACTGCGCGGAGTGCGGCGGCCTCGTGCACGAGGTCGAGCTCCAGGTCCGCGACATCGTCAAGGACCTGCCGCCGGTCTTCGAGGCGTTCTACGCCGACGAGAGCGCCCGCACCTGCGGCCGATGCGGCGCGCTGCACCCTGGCAAGGGCTGATGGTCATCGACGTCCACACGCACTACGTGCCCAAGGGCTGGCCCGAGCTGGGCTGGCCCGGGGCGCCCAGGCTGAGGGTCGAGTCGGAGCGCGAGGCGATGATCCTCGTCAACGACCGGGACTTCCGCCGTGTCCAGGATGACTGCTGGGACCCGGAGGTCCGGCTCGCGCGGATGGCCGCCGACGGCGTGGACCGGCAGGTGGTCTCGCCCACGCCGGTCTTCTTCGGCTACGACCGGCCGGCCGCGCAGGGCTTACGGATCGCGCGGGTCTTCAACGACCTGGCGCTGGAGCTGTGCCGCGACGAGCGGCTGATCCCGTTCTGCCAGGTGCCGCTGCAGGACCCCGGCCTGGCCTGCGCCGAGCTGGACCGCTGCCTGGACGGTGGGCACCGGGGCGTGGAGATCGGCAACCACGTCGGCGACCGCGACCTCGACGACCCCGGTGTCGTGGAGTTCCTCCAGCACTGCGCGGAAAGGAACGTTCCCGTCTTCGTGCACCCTTGGGACCTGCCCGCGGGCCCGCGCGTCGAGCGGTGGATGGCGCAGTGGCTGGTCGGGATGCCGGCCGAGACGCACCTGTCGATCCTGGCCATGATCCTCGGCGGCGTGTTCGACCGCGTGCCGGACACCCTGCGGATCTGCTTCGCGCACGGCGGCGGCTCGTTCGCCTTCTGGCTCGGCCGATTAGAGAACGCCTGGCACCGCAGGCACGACCTGGTCGGCGTCTCCGAACGGCCGCCGTCCCACTACCTCGGCAGGTTCAGCGTCGACTCTGCCGTCTTCGACGAGCGCGCGCTGCGGCTGCTCGTCGACACTCTCGGGGAGGACCACGTGATGCTCGGCAGCGACTTTCCCTATCCGCTGGGTGAGTCACCCTCGGGTGATCTGATCCGGCACGCCGGTTTCCTGTCCGGTACGGCTCGCGCCAAGCTGCTCGCGGGCAACGCCGAGGCGTTCCTGGGCTGAGAAGGGAGCCTCCCCATGCGCCTGCGCGTGCTTGGGGCGCCCGTGGTCGGGCTGGCGGTGCTGATGGCCGCGGGATGCGGTGGGTCGGTGCCGCCGTCCGGCCAGGACGGGCTGCCGGTCAGGATCGGCGCGATCATCTCGCAGACCGGCGTGTACGCCGTGCTCGGCGACGACATGGAGACCGCCATGCGCCTCTACCTCGGTGACCACGGCGGGCGGCTGGGCGGCCGGCCGGCCGAGCTGGTCGTGGCCGACGACGCGGGCAACCCCGAGCAGGGGCGCGAGGCGGCTCGCAGGCTCGTCGACGAAGAGGGCGTGAGCGTGCTCACCGGGCTGATCGCCTCGCCCGTCGCGGTGGCGGTGGCGGAGGAGGCGGACCGGCCGCCGCCGGGCATCGTCGGGGCGGGCCCGACGCCCGTCGTGGTCGCGGGCGCCGGCGCCGGCGAGCTGGGCGGCCAGAACGTCTTCCGGGTCTCCTACACCGACCACGAGCAGGGCCAGGCCGCCGGCCGCTACGCCGCGGAACGGTACGGCCCTGCGGGCGTGGTGCTCATGGCCCCCGACCAGGCGGCCGGCATCGAGACCCTCAGGGGCTTCGCCGAGGGCTACGGGGCCGAGCCGCTCAAGCGCATCCTCACGCCGCCCGGCACGATCACGGACCTGGAGCCGTACTTCGCGCAGATCCCGCCGCAGGCCCGGCTCCTGTACGCCTTCTACGCGGGCGGGGAGGCGGTCGCGTTCGCCAGGGCGTACAAGCAGCTCGGCTACGACGCCAGGATCGAGCTGCTGGGCTGCATGAGCCTCACGGACGAGGACGTGCTGCGGGCCGTCGGGCCCGACGCCGAGGGCATCACGAGCGTCGGCATGTACTCGCCCGCGCTGGACAACCCGGACAACGCCGCCTTCGTCGCCCGGTGGCGGGCCAAGACCGGCGCGAACCCGTCCGCGGTCGCGCTGCAGGGCTGGGACGCCCTGCGCCTCATCGACGCGGCGCTGTCCAGGGGCGGCGACCTGACGCGTCGGCTGGGCGAGGTGGGCGAGCTGGCGGGGCCGCGTGGCACGTTCCGGCTGGACGCCGAGCACAATCCGGTGCAGAACTGGTATGCCCGCCACTACCAGAATGGCGTAAACCGGATAATAGCCACCATCCCTCCACGACGGGAGTGACCTTTGGACCGCGACCAGTGCCTCGCCCTCGACGCCGAGGATCCCCTGCGTGCCTTCAGGGACGAGTTCGTGCTGCCCGACGGGGTGATCTACCTCGTCGGTAACTCACTCGGCGCGTTACCGCGCCGTACCGCGGAGCGGGTGCGGCGGACGGTCGAGGACGAGTGGGGCAGGCACCTCGTCGGCGGCTGGAACCACTCCGGCTGGTACGACCAGCCGCTCACCACCGGCGACCGGCTGGCCCCGCTGATCGGCGCCGGCCCCGGCCAGGTCGTGGTGGGCAACACGACCTCGATCGCGGTCTTCCAGGCAGTGGCGGCGGCGCTCAAGCTGCGGCCCGAGCGCCGGGTGATCGTCTCCGACGCGCGCAACTTCCCCACCGACCACTACATGGTGCAGGGGCTGGCCGGGCTGCTCGGCGGCCCTGAGCGCGGCTACGAGGTGCGCGACCTGGCCGAGGGACGCTTCGACGACGCGGCCGTGGTGTTGCTGTCTGAGGTCGACTACCGCACCGGGGCCCGCCAGGACGTGCCCGCGGTCACCGCCGCGGCGCACGCGGCCGGCGCGCTCATCGTGTGGGACCTGTGCCACAGCGTGGGCGCCATGGAGGTGGACGTCTCGGCGGCGGACTTCGCCGTCGGATGCACCTACAAGTACCTGAACGCCGGGCCCGGCGCGCCCGCCTTCCTCTACGTCAACCCGCGCCACCAGGCCGCCGCCGAGAACGTCCTGTCCGGCTGGCACGGCCACGCCGAGCCGTTCGCGTTCGAGCCAGGGTTCCGTCCGGCCGAGGGCGTCAGGCGGTTCGCGGTCAGCACGCCGCACGTGCTGTCGTTCGCGGCGCTGGAGGCGGCGCTGGACATCTGGGAACGGGTGCCGATGCCGCTGGTACGGGCCAAGAGCATGGCCCTGACCGCGCTCTTCGTCGACCTCGTGGGCGACAGGCTGGAGCTGGCCTCGCCCGCGGACCCGGCCGCCAGGGGCAGCCAGGTCAGCCTGCGCCACCCCGACGGCTATCCGGTGATGCGGGCGCTGATCGACCACGGCGTGCACGGGGACTTCCGGGCGCCCGACATCCTGCGCTTCGGCTTCGCGCCGCTCTACATCCGCTACGCCGACGTGCACGACGCCGCCACCACGCTGCTGGAGGTGCTGGACAAGGAGCTGTGGAAGGACGGGCAGTACGCCACCCGCCTGGCCGTCACCTGAGGCCGTCACGCTGAGCCCGTCACGCTGAGGTCGTCGCTTGGGGCCGTCACGCTGAGGTCGTCACCTGAGCCCGTCACGCTGAGGTCGTCGCTTGGGGCCGTCACGCTGAGGTCGTCGCTTGGGGCCGTCACGCTGAGGTCGTCGCCGAGACGGCCCGGGTGGCTTCCTTCTCAGCCGCGGGCGGTGCGGAACTCCTGGAGCCGGTGCTCGATCCGGTCCCTGATCCGGTCGCGGGCCTCCATCCTCGGGACCCCCGCCATCAGCAGGCGGTCGTAGTCGGTGTCGAGGTGCCGGATCGAGGCGATCACGGCGAGCGTGATGGCGTTCTCGTCGAGCGCCCTGGCCGCCGCCGACCGGCCCACCCGGCCGCTGCCGCGCTGGCCCGCGTGCTCGGCGATCTCCCGGACGCGCGGCTCGGGGCAGCCGGGGAACAGCCTGGCGATCTCGGCCGCCATCCTGGCCTGGAACTCGACGTCCTGCTCGGCCCTGCGGACGCTGTCGCGTTCGCGGCGGCGTAGCCGTACCTCCTCGTCGGCCAGGCAGCGCTCCTCGGCCGCGGCCAGCGCGGCCTCCTCCACCAGCAGGCCCTGGCGCTGGTAGACCTTGCGCCGCCGGTTGAACCGCACCACCACCGCGGACAGGCCGCTCTCCTGCTTGGCGCGGCGGCTGAGCGCCGCGTTCCCCGACGGCAGGAACACCAGGTGGTCCAGGTCCGCGCAGGTCAGGCAGTGCGGCTGGTCGTCCTCCATGATCAGGTAAGGGCCGGTGTCGCCGCACGACGCGCACGTCCAGGCGTCCAGCGGGGCCACCGCCACCAGGTCGGGCGCCTTGCTCTGCGCCTCGGTGAGCCGCCGTACCCTGGCCTCGCTCAGGTCGGGGGAGAGCCAGTGGATCCGGAACGGCTCCTGCGCGTGCCCGGCCGTGAAGCGCAGCTCGCGGCGGTCGCGGGTGCCGGCCACGTAGGGGGTGTCCACCGGGTTGAGCCCCTTGGCCCGCGCCCAGTCGCGCAGCAGTCCGGCGGTGGTGAGCAGGCGGTCCTCGTCGACCGCCGCCAGCTCGGCCAGCGTCGTCGCCCTGCCCTGCCGCCAGAGGTCCACGTGCCTGGAGTGCAGCCAGCGCAGGCCGGTCACCACGTCGATGAACGTCACGTATTTGCGGGTGGTCAGCGCGACCTCGGCCACCTCCGCGACCCTGCGGGCCAGACCGGGTTTGCTCACAGGACCACCCCCGCCGTCGTCGTGAAGATCCTGCCGGGCCGGACGGTTCGCTTGCTTCGCTGCCTCACGTTCCAAGTTTGTCGTGAGATGGCGGGGGCCGAGGCTTTCCTTTTGTCACTTGCGGCAAGGACTCCTTCGGATTCGGACCTGGAGGAAACGTGCGTCTGTTCTGGCCCGCCCTCCTCATGCTCGCCGCCTCGTGCGGCCTGGCGGAGGAGGGTACGACGCGGCCCGTCGTCACGGGGAGGTTCGGCAGCAAGCCGATCGTCTCCATCCCCAAGGGCCAACCAGGGCGTACGCCGCAGATCACGGTGTTGTCGGTGGGCCACGGGCGGCGTACGGTGCCCGGCGACGTGGTCCTCGCCGACGTCGACATCCGGCGCTGGTCGGGCAACCGGCCGTACATGAGCACCCACGACGGTCACCAGCCCACCACCGTGGTCTTCGACGGCAGGCAGGTGTCGGAGACCTGGCGGCAGTCGCTCATCGGGCGGCCCGCGGGCAGCCGGGTCATGCTGGTCGGGCAGGCCGCCGAGGCACTCGGGCCGAACGCGCTGCCGGCCGGGGTCTCGCCCGCGGACACCATGGTGGTCGTGTTCGACATCCTGGGCGGCTATCCGCCCGACGCCCGGCTGGTCGGGCGTACGCTGCCGGCGATCCCGGCCGACCTCGCGCCCGCCACGCCGCCGCGCACCCTGATCGACGGGTCGGGGCCGGTGGTCGTGGCCGGATCGAAGGTGGTCATCCAGTACGTGGCCGCGTCCTGGCCGTCGAGGACCGTCGTGGACTCCTCGTACCGCAGGGGCGGGCCCAGCGCGTTCACGCTGGAGGAGGGGGCCGTGCCGGCGGCGTGGCTCGCCGCGCTGACCGGGCGGCGGGTCGGGAGCCGGGTGGCGGTGCCGTCGTCCCCCGGGGAGCGGCCGATGCTCTACCTCATCGACATCCTCGACACGATCACGCGCACGTAGGCCGGGCGGCCCTGTCGCCGCCCGGCCTCGTTCGTTCTCTCAGGGAGCGTCAGCCGCAGTGCTCGAGCGGGCTGTCGTAGACGGCTGCGCCGGCCTTGCCGCCCCACTTGACGCACGTGCCTGACGCCTGGGCGACGACCGGGCCCGCGTAGTAGCCGAAGTTGCCCGAGTCCGTCTTTCTCGCGGTGCCCTGCACCTCCAGATAGGCGCTGGTCGCGGTGGCGGTGCCGAGGGACTTCGACTTCAGCGTCGTGACGCAGTTGTTGCCGTTGGCACTGTTGAAGAGCAGGTAGACGGTGCCCTCACTGCCGAGCGCCGCCGAGTCGATCACGCTGTAGCCCGACCCGCAGACCTCCTGCGGCGTGTACGGGTTGGTGGAGCCGCCGCAGTTCCGCGAGGTCAGCGTCTGCTCCGGGTAGCCGAAGGTGACGCCGTTGAAGACGGCCTTCTGGACGTTGGACGGATAGCTGGTGCCCAGCCGTACCTCGTAGTGGAGGTGAGGCGAGATGTTGTTGCCCGGCTTGCTGGTCTTGCCGACCGTGCCGATCTGCTGGCCCTGGGAGACCGACTGCCCGGCGCTGACCGAGCGGGTGTTCAGATGGGCGTAGTACGTGGTCCAGCCGCCCCCGTGGTCGATCTTGACGAGGTTGCCGTAGCCGTTCACCGAGCCCTGGTGCGCGGAGATGGCCACCGTGCCCGAGGCGGCGGCCACCACGGGGTCGCCGAGGTCGGCGTCCGCGGTGCTGCCCCGGTTGAAGTCGATCTCCCACGACTGGTGCGCGCTGCTGGCGCTGGAGTTTCCCGTCCACGACTGGCCGCAGGGGAAGGGGAGCTGGAAGTTCGTCGCGAGTATCTGTGCCTGTGGCGACTCCGGTTCCGGGTCGGCCGCTGCGGCTGGGGTCATGCCGAGGCCGAATAACAATGCGAGGCCCGCGACCATTGCTCCGCTGCGCTTCATCGGGTGATCCTTTCCCGTGGGATCTCTGAGACCAGGGTCCGTGTGAGCCGCACAAGAATCGTCCAGAACCGATACAAAGAGCTGTCAGGCCTCTGTAGAGGAGCTGATGCGGATGACGGTCACCTTCCACGTGCTCGGGCCGTTCGAGGTCCGCCGACATGGGCGTCCCGTCCGGATCTCCGGCAGGAAGCCGCGCCTGCTGCTGGCCACGCTGCTGCTCGACGCCGGGCGCGTGGTGGGCGCCGACCGGCTGGCCGAGGTGCTCTGGCCGCACCGCCCGCCCCGCTCTGCGCAGGCCAACCTGCGCACCTACGTCAGCTCGCTCCGCTCCGACCTGGGCGCCGAGCGGCTGCGGTCCGACCCCGCGGGCTACGCGGTCGACGTGACCGTCCAGGAGCTCGACCTGCTGGCGTTCGAGGAGCTGGTCGACCGGGGACAGTACGCCGAGGCCCTGGCCCTGTGGCGCGGCGCCCCCCTGTGCGACCTGCCCGGCAGCCCCGTCTGGGACCGCCGTCTCGAACCCCTCCACGAGGTACGCCTGCGTGCCGCCGAGGCGCTGATCGAGCGGCGGATCTCGGTCGGCGACCACGACGGCGCCGCCGGCGAGCTGCGCGGGCTGCTGGCCGAACACCCGTACCGGGAGGACCTGTGGGCCCGCCTGGTGCTGACCCTGCACCGGGGCGGCAGGAAGGCCGAGGCCCTGCGCGCCTACGCCGCCGTCCGCTGCCGGCTCGTGGACGAGCTGGGCGTCGAGCCGGGGGCCGAGCTGCGCGGCGCGTACGAGCTGATCCTCGCCGACGAGACGTTGGCCGTCGTGCCCCGCCAGCTCCCGCCCGACCTGCCCGACTTCACCGGCCGGGCCGAGGCCGTGGCGGATCTCGGGAGGCCGTTCGCCGTGGCGGTGATCTCGGGGCCGCCGGGGGCGGGCAAGTCGGCGCTGGCCGTGCACGTGGCGCACGGGCTGCGCGCCGCGTACCCGGCCGGGCAGCTCTACCTGGAGCTCGGCGACCGGGAGCCGGGCGACGTGCTGGCCGAGGCGCTGCGGGCGCTGGGCGTGGCGGTCGCCCCGCCGACGGTGGCCGAGCGCTCGGCGCTGCTGCGCTCGCTGCTGGCCGAGCGGCCCATGCTGGTGCTGCTCGACGACGCCCGCGACCACGCGCAGGTGCGCCCGCTGCTGCCCGGCGACGGCAGCGCCGTGCTCGTCACCAGCCGCCGCCGCATCACGGAGCTGCCCGGCGCGGTACGCGTCCAGCTCGGCGGGCTCGCCACGGAGGAGGCGTTGTCGCTGCTCGGCCGCATCGCGGGCGGCGACCGGGTGGCGCGCGAGCGGGACGCGGCGCTGGCGATCGTGGCCGCGTGCGACGGGCTGCCGCTGGCCGTCAGAAACGCGGGCACCCGTCTGGCCGCGCGGCCCGGGTGGTCGCTGTCGGTGCTGCGGCAACGGCTGGCGGACGACTGGCTGGGCGAGCTGCGGGACGTACGGGTCTGCCTGGACCAGGGGTACGCGGGCCTGCCGCCCGACGCCGCCCGCGCCCTGGGCGCGCTGGGGCTGCTCGGGCCGCCCGCCCAGCCGGGATGGGTGATCGACGCGGCGCTCGGCCGGCCCGGCACCGACGAGGTCACGGATCTGCTCGTGGAGCTCAACCTGCTGGAGTCGGTCGGCACCGACCGGGTCGGGCAGCCACGCTACCGGGTGCCCGGCCTGATCGCCGGGCACGCCGTGGACCGCCTCGTGGGCGCCCCCGACGGACCGGCCGCCGTCGGACGCGTGCTGGCCGCGTGGACCGCGACCACCGAGCACGTCCTGGCCCGGTTACCCACCACCGTGTTCAGCCTCACCGCCACCGGGGCGCCGCGTCGGGCACTGCCCGGCCACACGCTCGAACGGCTGACCTCCGACCCGGCCGGCTGGTTCGAGGCCGAGCACGAGGCGCTGGCCGGCGCCGTGGAGGTGGCGGCGGGGCTCGGGCTGGCCGAGTCCGCGTGGGGGCTGGCCGCCGCGATGGTGCCCTACCTCGACCTGCACTGCCATCTCGGCACGTGGCGGCGTACGCACACGGCCGCCCTGGCCGCCGCCCGCGCCGCCGGCGACCGGTACGGCGAGGCCGCCATGCTCAGGGGCCTGGCCCAGGTGGCCCTCTACCAGGACCGGTACGAGGAGTCCGCCGAGGGCTTCACCCAATCCCGCCGGATCTTCCACGAGCTGGGCGACAGGCGGGCCAAGGCCATCTCGATCTGCGGCCTGGGGGCGGTCAGCCAGTTCCGCGGCCGTCACGCGCGCTCGCTCGGCCACTTCAAGCAGGCCCTGGCGATCTTCCTGGCCACCGGAGACAGGCCAGGAGAGGCCTATGCCCGCCAGGCCATCGGCCGGGTGTGCCTGAAGTCGGGCGACCTGGCGCAGGCGTCGGAGTCGCTCGGCCAGGCCATGCGGCTGGCCCAGGAGCTGGGGGACGCGCACCGGGAGGGCTGCGTGTGCGTCCAGATGGGCCACCTGCACCAGGCGATGTCGTTCCACCGGCACGCCCTGGAGATCTTCGAGTCGCTGGGTGACCGGCACTGCGGGGCGTACGCGCTGCAGAGCCTGGCCGGGTTACAGGCCGCCCGCGGCGACCTGGTCCGGGCGTCGAGCGGGCTCGAACGGTCGCTGGAGATCTTCCAGGAACTGGGCGACCGCAGTGGGGAGGCGTCATCCATCCAGCTCCTGGGCGAGCTGCACCGCTCGGCCGGGCGTACCGGGCTGGCCCTCGACTACCTCAGGCACGCCAGCGCACTGCGCTCAAGCCTCTAGGCCAGATCGGAGCGGATCATGCTGCGCACGCCGTCGCGCCACTCGCCGGCCCGGAACCCGCAGCCCCGCAGCACCCGCGGTTGGCGATCTGCCTGGTCCACGACACGAAGCCGAGCGGGTCGCCGCCGTCCGCGATGATCAGGATGCCGCCGTCGTCGCCCAGCATGCCGTTGTCGTCCCAGCGCTCGCGCATCCGGTGGGGGTTCTGGAACCCGTACCACTGGAACTCGCCCGTGCTGCCGGGGTCGCTGGTGAGCCGGTGGAGAAAGGGCAGATCGTCTGCTTCGACGGGGCGCAGGGCGGTCATGAACGGGACACTATGCGGCGTACGAGCCGCTTGAGCCTCGACTCCTGGAGCGGTACGTCCTTGAGCGCCTCAAGGGCCTGCTCTGCCGTGGGGCGCTTGGCCGGGGAGTGGTCGAGCATGCGGCGGACGACCTCGGGCACGTCGGGGCCCTGGGCGTCGCCGCTGGTCGGGAGCTGGCCGGTGAGGAGCTGGTAGGCGATGGCGCCGGCGGCGTACACGTCGGAGGCGGTCGTCATGCGGTCGGCGCGCTCCTGGCACTCGGGCGCGACGTAGTGGGCGTCGAGCACGTTGCCCAGCTCGTGGGCCACGGTGTAGTCGCGTGGCCCCGGCTTGGCGTAGTCGAACCCGGTCAGCACCGCGTGCCCGTCGTCGGTGACCAGCACGGAGGCCGGGGTGAGCGCGCGGTGGATCACGCCGTGGGTGTGGGCGTGGGCCAGCCCGCGCAGCAGGTCCTGGATCACGCCCAGCGGGGCGCCCTTGCCCATCGCCAGGTGCAGCGCCTCGCCGTGCACGTCGTCGAGCACCAGCACGAACCGGCTCTCGTCGTCGATGGCGAAGAAGTCGCGCGAGCGCACCACGCACGGGTGCGGCGGGATGCGGGCCAGCGTCTGGTACGCGTTGGCGATGCGGTGCCGCTCGGCCGCCCGCGCGCCGTGGTCGGCCAGCGGGTCGGCCTGGTAGACGCGCAGCAGCACGGTCTCGCTGCCCGGCAGCGTGGCGTTGAACGCGCGGTATTCGGTCACCTTGGAGTCGCCGCCGAGCTGCTCCTCGACCTCCCAGTTGCCGAACCGGGGCGGGGCCGTGCTGCGGCGTACGGTCTGGTTGAGGGCGTCGAGGATCGCGGTCAGGTAGGGCCGCACGTCGGGGCTGCACCCGCGCCTGACCCGCGAGACGTCGCTCAGCGTGGCCAGCAGGCGGGGCAGGTAGGTGACGTTGACGATGTCGCGCCCGACCGGGTCGACCAGCGAGGCGTCGGGCGAGGTGAGCACGACGAGGCTGTCGACGTAGACGCGTTCGAGCTGGGTGGCCCTCGACACCAGCAGGCCCTTGAGCGCCTTGGCGGTGCCCCGCAGCTTGGTCACCGGCGACCCGAACGCCTCCCTGCGCGGCGGGAACCAGCGCGTGCCCGACACCTCGATGCGCCCCCGGGTGCCCTTGACGTCGACGACCACGAGCGAGTGGCCGGTCAGCACGATGAGGTCGACCTCGAAGACGTCGTTGCCGCGTGGGACCTCGACGTTGTGCAGCAGCAGCCAGTCGGCGGGCGCGTGGTCGCGCAGAAAGGCGATCACGCGCCGTTCGGCGTCGTTGATCGGACGTCCTCCGCCGACGATCTCTGCCATGCGACTATCCTCGCACGGTATTGCATTGACAGCATGTTGTCGTAACGACAAAGTGTTGTCATGAGTGAGAGTGCCGAGCTGCTGTCGGGGCTGGTGCTGGGGGCTTTCCGGCTGAACGGGCAGTTCCTGCACGTGGCGGAGGGGCTGGCGCGCCCGGCGGGGGTGACGGCCGCCTGGTGGCAGGTGCTCGGGGCCGTTGTGGGTGAGCCGCTGCCGGTGGCCGGGATCGCGCGGGCCATGGGGATGACGCGTCAGGGGGTGCAGCGGATCGCGGACCTGCTGGTGGAGCGGGGGCTGGCCGAATACCGTCCCAATCCGGCGCATCGGCGGGCCAAGCTGCTGTGGCCCACCGACGCGGGACGGGAGGCGATCACCAAGATCGCCCCCGTCCACCGGGAGTTCGCCGACCGGCTGGTGGGGGAGCTGGGGGCCGAGGGCGCGCGCGACTGCCTGGAGGCGCTCCAACGGCTCTCCACGGCCCTCGACCGGCTGACCGCCCCCCATAGCCGCCCGCAGCAGCCGGAGACCGGCCGTCCATAGCCGCCCGTGGCAGCCGGGGACCGGGCGTGATCGACCGTCTGTTGCCGCGTACGCCCGGGACGGGCCCCGGGCGTGTTTCAGGCCGCGGGCGCGGGCCGGATTCTGCGGCGGGGTTTGAAGACCGACAGCGTCGTCGCCGTCAGCAGCATGACGATCTGCGTGCCCAGCGCCGCCACCTGCCCCCACCGCAGCGCGGGGGCGGCCGGCCCGGCCGACGTCGCGGCGGCCATTCCCTCGGGATCGAACAGGAACATGCCGACGCAGATCACGGCCACCAGGAGTACGAGCTTGCCCGCCGTCCAGTAATAGCGAAACAGCCTCCAATGGCTGCTCAGCCCCAGGGCGATGCCGGTGATCAATGCGGTGAGGCTCAGCGGTATCCCACCGGCGAACACCAGCAGCGGCATCAAGCGATACGCCGCGTGCGCCAGTTCCAGATCGTTTGTCAGGGCCGCCGACGTATTCAGCACGACCAGCCCCCACACCTCGCCGAGCAGCGCGACCGACGCGATGACGTGGATAACCACGATCGACTTCCGGATACGCGGACGCATCCCGCTCACCTCCAAATCAAGGAACTCGGCGGCCATCCTCGCTGCTTTGTTCGGCCCGTACGTCCGCCCTGGGAGGGCCGTCCGGGTACGCCGAGAGGTGTACCGGCGATTCTCAAGTTTCGGGTGATCATTGCCAATACGGCGGTGAACGGCCGCGCGGCAGTTCTCGCGGCCAGTCAAAACAAATCTGCTTCGAAACTTTGCCGGAGCGGTCGATATCCCGGGTGCCGGTTAACTGCGGCAAAACCGAGTGCCAAGAAACCGAGGTGTCTCCTTGACCTCCATTAGGGCTTTCTGAGTTGCGGTTCCCGCTGCCTGCCGCGATTGTTATTTCCGGCACCTCACAGCCCTGCACAAACGACTATGGCGTCGGGTTTTCCGCGCCGATCCATGGAGGAAAGCAAACATGATCCGTCGCATTCTGGCCGGTGCAGCAATCGCGGCCGCCGCTCTCGGCTTCTCCGCCACCGGAGCCTCGGCCGACGTCGGTCCCAACCCGCACAACAGCGGTCAGAGCATCCTCAGCCAGTTCAGCATCCTGGACGACCTGACCGCACTGAACGACGTCCTCAACGACTCGGTCAAGTACGTCGACATCCTCACCCTGCTGCACCTGAACGACATCGACGCCGACATCCTGAACAACGAGGAAGACACGGGCGACAACAACTGACGACTCCTCACGTGGCGTAGGCAGGAAGCTGATCGGCGGCTTCCGGACAATGACGGAAGCCCGCCCGGCCAAGATCCTCTTCCTGGTGCCTTGAGGTGAACCGAAAAGAGCGGGCCGCGGAATTTCGCGAATCCGCGGCACGGGCTCGGTGCGCACCGAGATCTCGACGTCGCGCGGTTCGGGTCGATCACTGCAGGACGACCTGGGCCGCGCGATCGTGTGCCGAGCCCCCACCCTCCTCCGCTGGTGGATCGACGTTGGCCGCGCTCTCGCTCGGCCGTACCGCTCCCATGAAGGTGCGCCGGTCGAGCGGATCCACCCGGACAAGCTGCCCCGTGTACGGCGCGTGCACCATCCGGGTGGAGTCCACCACCACGCCCACGTGTTCCGGTCCGGCGGTGGCCGGATCGTTGTCATAGAAGACCAGGTCCCCCGGCTGGACGAGTTCCTTGGCGATCCGGATCCCCGAACGCCACTGCTCGTACGTGGTCGTGCCGATCAGCACCCCCGCCCGCGCCCACGCGTACTCCGTCAGGCCCGAGCAGTCGAACCCCCAGACCTTCGCCCCCTTCCCGATCCCGTATCCGGGGCCCCGCACCCCGCCCCCGCCCCACGAGTACGGTGTCCCGATCATCTCCAGCGCCGCCCGCGCCGCGATGGCGCCGGCCGCGGTGCGCGCGAGGACACCTGGGGCGCAAATCCGCGGGCCGCAGCCATTCACGGCCGCCGCGGCGGTGGAATGGGACGTGCCCGGAATCGCGATCGACAACGCTATTACCAGCAGCGGCCTCAGTCCATTCATGGCATATTCAGCGCTCCTTCGGCTCATCGCGCCCAGCCTCGCCGCGGCACGCATCAGAACGTTTCTCCTGCTTATCTTCCTCCATCTCTATGGGGATAAAACGCCCTTTGGTCATGCGGGAAGCGCGTATGGCCATAAGATGAAAAAATGCCGTCTTGCCCTCCCCGGCAAATCCGTACCACTCGGACATATCCGGACTAGTAGGGATTCACCGGCCAAGGAATTGGGGCGCGCATTTGACTTCGACTTAGCACGGCCGGGTTGCGACCCGCCGACGGCCCACGGGATTGTTATTCCTGGAATCTCGCAGCCCTGTGCGAGTGATTCACGATGACGCGCATCCCGCGCCGATTCCGACGAAGGAGAAGTAGAAATGATGCGTCGCATTCTTGCCGGTGCAGCGATCGCGGGCTGCCTGTTCGGGTTCTCCGCCACGAGCGCTTCGGCCGACGTCGGCCCCAACCCCCTCAACAAGGACAAGCAGATCCTGAGCCAGTTCAGCCTCCTCGACGACGCCACGCTGCTCAACGACGTCCTCAACGACTCCGTGAAGTACATCGACGTCCTCACGGCGGCGCACCTCCAGGACATCAACCTGGACGTCCTCAACAACGAGAAGGGCACGGGCGACAACAACTGATCGGTCACTGAAGCGGCGGCCCCCCGCCCCCGGCCCGTACGCCATGCGTGACGGCGTTCCGGCAGCCACGGCCCCTCGTGGCGGCACCTTGCCGGAGCGCCTCCCTGGCCGGCGCACGGGTGCGATGAGCCTCTGCTCACGGTAGATCGCGTCTCCGGGCAGGCCGGTGTGCGTCAAGTCCGCAGCCGGCGCGGGCATGGCCGGCCTGTTCGGAAAGCGCTACCCGCCATTATTTCCCCGTAATTCGGTCATTTCCCAGCGAAAATTACATAGCGTAACATGCCTCGTGTAACCTGAGATTCGGGTTAATCGCCCGGTGTATACACCAGCGGTCATCCCCTGCCGAGTGCAGTACGGCAATACGACCCCCAGAGTGCGCGTTGGGGGGTGCGAGGAGCGTGGGTGTCCCAGAGCGGCTGCTCTACCAGGACGAGCAGCTACGGATCACGATGGCGGCGGCGCCGGGTGTGCCGGCCGTCACGTTGACCGGCGAGATCGACGCCACCAACAGCCCCATGCTGGCCAGCACCCTGGCGAGCTGCCGCCAGGGCACCTACATCGTGGTCGACACCGGCGAGCTGACCTTCATCGACGTCTCGGGCCTGCGCGTGCTCGTGATGCCCGCCCTGCCGCCCTCACAACGGTGGATCCGGCTGCACAACGTCACGCCGTACCAGCGGAGGTTGTTGCGCATGATGGGCTGGTTCTACCAGCCGGCGGTCCACCACGTGCCGCTGTAGGCTCCACGATCGCGGCGGAGGTGCCCAGGCCGGTCGGCCCGCCCAGCCGCCACGGTCGCGGCGCGTGGTGGCGCAGCAGTGACGGCTCGTCGTAGCGGGAGCAGTGGCGGTGCCAGTTGTGGACGCTCGCCAGCCAGTCGCGCAGCTCGGCCACGAACGCCGCCACGTCGTCGCGCGCCTCGACGTCGAGGCCGAAGTCGTCGCACGCGATCGGCAGCTCGTGCGCGACGATGTGCTCGAACTGCCGCACCCGCGAGACCTGCAGATCCCTGACGATGTCGAGCGCCGCCGGATAGTCGCAGTCGAAGAAGCTCTGCACCACCAGCACGCAGTTGTGCAGCTCGCCCCCGAACTCGATCTCCTTCTGGTACGAGTAGACGTCGTTGACCAGGATCGCCCCGTCGCTCATCGCGTTCTCCAGCGCCACCATCGGCCCGCTCGCGTAGAACTCCTCCGGGATCCCCTTGGTGTGCCGCAACCGGCTCAGGCTCATCGTGAGCTGCGCGCCGAAGGTCAGCCGGCGCATCTCCATGTAGTCCACCGGGTCGGGGACATGGCCGGCGATCTCGTTGGCCAGCTCCCACAGCCAGCTCGCGCACATCTCCTCGACCGTCGCGCGCAGCTTGCGCCGTTCGGCGACCGGCATCGGCCCGGCCGTACGCGCCCACACGTCGGCCAGGCCCCGCTCCAGCGCGCTGGCCGGAGGCGGCGCCGGCGAGCAGTCGAGCGGCATGCACGCCCCCAGCCGGTCCACCGCCACCTTGGCCGCCGACAGGTTGCGCGAGCGGCCGAAGACGACCGGGAAGTAGTCGTCCGCGTACGTCCCCCAGGTCAGCCAGAGCGTGGCCAGGTCCAGCTCCTCGGGCGAGGCGTCCGGGTGCAGGCCCGCCGCGCACAGCGCGAAGTCGAAGTCGACCAGCTTGGCCTCGTCCCACACCGCCGAGCCGGCGACCCCGCTCCGTGGCTCCAGGATGCCCATCTCCCCGCACCAGACCACGACGTTGCGCCTGGCCGCCTCCAGGTGGGATGACAACCGCACGTCGGACGGCACGTACAGCTCGGGGATCCGCGACGGCCCCACCCGCTGGTACGGCACGTGCGTGAAGCCGCGCAGCCGCTTGGCCCCCAGCAGGTCCACCACCGACGACATGCCCAGCGGCCGGCTCGCCTGGGCCCGCGTGTTCATGTAGCGGCTGGAGCGCATGTGCCACTCGTGCCCGCCCGACTGCCAGTCCTGCAGCCCCTTGACGTACTGCAGCACGCCGGCCGCGCTCAGCGGATCGACGCCGTGCTCCAGGAACAGCGGCCCCAGCTCGAACACCGCCGTGTGCTCGAACTGCTGCATCCGCGAGGTCAGCAGGTCGTTGACCGCGTTCGCGGCCTCCTGCGTGTCACACCCGAGGAACCTCTCCAGCACCAGCACGCCGTTGCTCAGCTCACCCTCGTCCCCGACCTCCCGCTCGTAGGAGAACAGGTCGTTGCGCAGGTGCACGGCGTCGGAGAAGGAGTCACGCAGCACCCGCATCGGCCGCGTGCCCGCGATCCCGGCCGGCACCTCGGCCCGCACCGCGTGCTCGACGAGCCCGGCCGACCAGGGGGCGCCGCCCACCTTGCGGCGCATCTCGATGTACTCGACCGGGTTGGCGACCCGGCCCCGGTTGATGTTGGCCAGCTCCCAGAGCGACTCGTCGAGCAGGTTGCGCGTGCTCTCCGCGAAGCGCGCCCGCCAGTCGAGCGACATGCCCGGCACCGTACGCGGCCACAGGTCGGCCAGCCCCGCCTCCACCGGGTTGTTCGGCTCGGGCATGGTCAGGTCGCGACCCATCGGCATGAACCGGGCCAGCCGGCTCAGATACTCCTTGCCGCCCCCCAGGTCGCTGGTGCGTTTGAAGACCTCCAGAAAGTGGTCGTCGAAGAAGAAGACCCACACGTACCAGTCGGTGATCAGGCTCAGCTCGGTGCCGTCGCAGTCGGGGTGGGTGTAGGCGCACAACAACGCGTAGTCGTGGGCGTCGAGGTCCGCCTCCTCCCAGACCCCCGAACCTTCGAGCATGCCCATGTCGCGCGCCCACTGTCTGGAGTGCGCGCGGGCCTCTTCCAGATGCTGGTTGAGCCGGGCCGGGTACGGCAGGTAGAAGTCCGGCAGTTCGAACGGCTGGGTCATGGTCACTCCTCCAACGTGTACGGTCAGCGCGCCACCTCGACGTCCGCCAGCACCCCGAGCGCGTCCGGCACCAGCACGGCGACCGAGTAGTAGGCACTGACCAGGTACGACGCCACGGCCCTCGCGTCAATGCCGGTGAGCTTCACGCTGAGGCCCGGCTCCCGCTCGCCGGGGACGCCGCTCTGGCGCAGGCCGACGACGCCCTGGTCGTCCTCGCCCGTACGCAGGACGAGGATCGACGTGGTGCCCGCCCGGCTGATCGGGATCTTGTCGCAGGGCAGGATGGGCACCCCGCGCCAGGCCGTCACCCGGGTGCCCCCGATCTCGGTGCTGTCGGGGTAGACGCCCCTGGCGCTGCACTCGCGGTGGAAGGCGGCGATGGCGCGCGGGTGGGCCAGGAAGTAGCGTGACTTCTTCCTGCGGCACAGCAGCTCGTCGAGGTCGTCGGGGCCCGGCGGGCCGGTCCGGGTGTGGATCCGCTGGCCGGGGTCGGCCTGGTGCAGCAGCCCGAAGTCGCGGTTGTTGATCAGCTCGCGTTCCTGCGACTCGCGTACGGACTCGACGGTCAGCCTGAGCTGCTCCTCCTTCTGGTCCATCGGGCCGTTGAACAGGTCGCTCACCCGGGTGTGCACGCGCAGCACGGCCTGCGAGGCGCCCAGCTCGTACTCGCGCGGCCCGGGGTCGTAGTCGGCGAACGTGCCGGGCAGCACCGTCTCGCCCCGGTGCCCGGCGGCGGTGACGATCGCGGCCTCGCCCCACTTGTTCTGCGGCGCCGCCCGGCGCGCGCGATGGCGGTCGAGCTGGGCGCGCAGCGCCGGCGACCGGTCGCCCAGCGCGTGGATCACCACCCACGGCAGGGTCAGCACCGTGCACGCGGTGCCGGCCTCCAGCGTGTACGGCCACACCTCGCCCTCGTCGGCCGGCTCGGAGCCGACGTGGTCGCCGCCGGCCAGCGAGCCGAGGACGAGCGGGTCGCCGTACTCGCCCGCCTGGAGCTTGGTCACCTTGCCGTGCGCGATGAGGATCAGCTCCTCCGCCGGCCGTCCGGCCCGGACGATGGCGTCGCCGCGGTCGAACTCCCGCTGCTCGAACAGCCCGGCGAGGGTGTCGAGCAGGCGGTCGTCCTCGAGCCCGTGCAGCGGCGGCAACTCGGTCAGGCTCGGCGGGACGACCCTGACCAGAGCCCCGGTGTTCGAGAAGCTCACCCGGCCGCCGCCGACCCGGTACGTGAGCCGCCGGTTCACCCGGTAGACCCCCGCCGCCAGATCCACCCACGGCAGGACCCGCAGCAGCCAGCGGGGCGAGATCTCCCGCATCTGCGGGGGCGTCTTGGTCGTCGTGGCGAGCCTGCGCGCCGCCCCGGTGCCGAGACTCAGCCGCTCGTCGGACTCCGTTGACATGAACACCACCATTCCTGTGGGCCGGACGGACGGGGGAGGGCCGTGGTTACCCGTTCCTGCCGAGTTCGACGTCCTCCAGCACGCCGAGCGCGTCCGGCACCAGGACGGCCGCCGAGTAGTAGGCGCTGACCAGGTAGGAGATGACGGCCTTCTCGTTGATGTTCATGAAACGGACCGACAGGCTGGGCTGGTACTCGTCGGGGATGCCGGTCTGGTGCAGGCCGACGACGCCCTGGTTCTCCTGTCCGGTGCGCATGAGCAGGAACGACGTCGTCCGCGTGCCCGAGACCGGGATCTTGTTGCACGGGAAGATCGGCACGCCCCGCCAGGCGGGCACCCGCTGGCCGCTGACCTCGCTCGACTGCGGGTAGATGCCGCGCTTGCTGCACTCACGCCCGAACGCGGCGATGGCCTGCGGGTGGGCCAGGAAGAACGAGGGCTCCTTCCACACCGTGGACAGCAGGTCGTCGAGGTCGTCGGGGGTGGGCGGGCCCGAGCGGGTGCGGATGCGCTGGCTGAAGTCGGCGTTGTGGAGCAGGCCGAACTCCCGGTTGTTGACCAGCTCGTCCTCCTGGCGCTCGCGCAGGGCCTCGATCGTGAGGCGGAGCTGCTGGTCGAGCTGGCTCATCGGCTGGTTGTACAGGTCGGAGACCCGGCTGTGCACGCGCAGAACCGTCTGGGCCACGCTCAGCTCGTACTCGCGGGGGCTCTGCTCGTAGTCGACGAACGTGCCGGGCAGCACGGCCTCGCCGACGTGGCCGGCCGACAGGTTGATCGCGGCCTCGCCATAGTCGTTCTGGGCGTGGTCGCCGCTCGTACGCCAGCGCGTGACGTGCTCGCGCAGCGCCGGCGCCTGCTCGGCGATCTGCTCGAAGTCCCGCCGGGAGAGCGTCAGCACGGTGGTGGCGGTCTTGGCGCGGGCGGTGAACGCGAACTGCCCGCCGTCGACCAGGGCCTGCTCACCGAGATAGTCGCCGTCGGCCAGCACGCCGAGGTTCTGGTCGTCCCCGTACGCGCCGTGCGCGACCTTGACCACCCGGCCGTGCGCGATCAGCACGAGCCGGTCCACCTCGCCGCCCTCGGCGACGATCTCCTGGTCGGCCTGGACCTCGAACTGCGTGAAGCGATCGGCCAGCGCTTCGAGCACCTCCATGTCGTCGAAGCCGCGCAACATGGGCAGCTCGGTCAGCTCCGCCGGGATCACCCGCACCTCCGCTCCGGCGGTGCTGAAAGTGATCCGTCCGTCGCCCAGCGTGTACGTCAGCCGCCGGTTCACCCGGAACACGCCGCCGGAGCACTGCACCCACGGCAGCAGCCGCAGCAGCCAGCGGGAGGTGATCTCCTGCATCTGCGGCGGGGTCTTGGTCGTGGTGGAGAGCTGCTTGGCGGCATCGGTGCTCAGGCTGAGCTGGCCGTTGCCGTTGGCGTCCTCGGGGGCGGTCGAGTGAGTCGTTTCGGTCATCGTGGTGCACCACCAATCTCGATGTGGGGCCTAGCCTTGGTTGCGGAAAGCTCGGAGTTCGAGTGGCAGGGAAAAGGTCAGGGTCTCCTCGGTCAGGGTGACGGGTTCCACGTCGGCGAACCCGTGGCCGGCGAGCCAGTCCAGCAGGTCAGAGACCAGCCGTTCCGGCACGGAGGCGCCAGAGCTGACGCCGACGGTCTCCACCCCGTCGAGCCAGCGTTCGTCGGCGTCCGCGGCCCGGTCGATCAGGTGGGCCGCCCGCGCGCCGGCGTTCAGTGCCACCTCCACCAGGCGCAGGGAGTTGGAGGAGTTGGCCGAGCCGACGACGAGGACCAGCTCGCACCGGGGCGCGATGGCGGTGATCGCCTCCTGGCGGTTCTGGCTGGCGTAGCAGATGTCGTCGCTGGGCGGGTCGATCAGGTCGGGGAAGCGTTTGCGCAGCTCGGCGACCGCCTGCATGGTCTCGTCCACGGCCAGCGTGGTCTGCGACAGCCAGCTCATCCGGCCGCCGCCCGCGGTCAGCTCGTCCGGCCTGGCCGGGTCCATGACCTGGATGCGGTCGGGGGCCTCGCCCAGCGTGCCCTCGACCTCCTCGTGCTCGGCGTGGCCGATGAGGACGATCTCGTAGCCCGCCTCGGCCATCCGTACGGCCTCCTTGTGGACCTTGGTGACCAGCGGGCAGGTGGCGTCGATCGTCCGCAGCCCGCGCTCCTCCGCCACCTCCTTCACCGCGGGCGAGACGCCGTGGGCGGAGAAGACGACCAGCGAGCCGTCGGGCACCTCGTCGAGCTCGTCGACGAAGACCGCGCCGCGCCTGGTCAGCTCGTCGACCACGAAGGTGTTGTGAACGATCTGTTTTCGCACGTAGACAGGTGGGCCGAAGCGTCTCAGCGCCTCCTCCACCGTGACGATCGCGCGTTCGACGCCCGCGCAGTAGCCGCGCGGGGCCGCGAGAAGTACCCGTCTCATCGGGAAGCCCCTTACCTGTCGCGGTGCGCGAGCTGGTCGGCCATCGCCGCCAGCACGGTGGCGGCCTCGGGCTTGATCTGTGCCTCGGCCAGAGCCGACACGGCCTCGCGCACCCGGTCTTCGATCATTGCCTCGACCCTGGCCAGCGCCCCCGTCTCGACGAGGATCTGCCGCAGCTCGGCGGCGTGCTCCTCGGTCAGCGCCGGGTTGCCGTGCCAGGTCTTCAGGTGGTCGCGCTGGACGGGGGAGGCGTGCTGCACGGCGTGCGCGTACATCACGGTCTGCTTGCCCTCGCGCAGGTCGTCGAGGGAGGACTTGCCGGTCTCCGGCGTGGAGCCGAACGTGCCGAGCACGTCGTCGCGCAACTGGAACGCCTCGCCGAGCGGCACCCCGAAGCCGGAGTACGAGTCGAGCAGCTCCGCCGAGGCGCCGGCCAGCGCGCCGCCGATCTGCAGGGGCCGTTCGACGGTGTATTTCGCGCTCTTGTAGCGGATCACGGTCAGCGCCTCGGCCTCGGTCGCGCCCGCGCGGAGCTGGGTGAGGACGTCGAGGTACTGGCCGCTGATGACCTCGGTGCGCATGGCGTCGAAGAGGTGGTGGGCGGCACGCAGGCGCGGCGGCTCCACCCCGCACGCGGACAGTAACGTGTCGGACCAGGCCAGGCTGAGCGTGCCGAGCAGGATGCCGCCGGCCCGGCCGAACGCCTCGGCGCCCGCCCCTTGGTGCAGGCCCGCCAGGCTGCGGTGCACGGTGGGCCGCCCGCGGCGCAGGTCGCTGCCGTCCATGATGTCGTCGTGGATCAGCAGGCCCGCGTGACACAGCTCAAGGGCGGCGGCGGCGCTGATGATCTCCTCACAGTCGTCCCCGCCGGCGCCGCGCCAGCCCCAGTAGCACAGTTGCGGCCGCACCCGCTTGCCGCCGCCGAGGATGAAGTCGGACAGCAGCCCGTAGGCCGCGTCGACGCCCGGGTCGGAAACGGGGTTCCGCCAGGTTTCCAGGAAACCGCTCAGTCGTTCGTCAATCCGTGAACCAAGGGAGTGCTGCGTGAAGCCCACCGGCATGCGCGCGGCTCCTTCTGTCAGTCGAGAACTACCCCTAGTTACTCACTGAATACGGAGCGTGTAAAGTGTCTTTTGTGGCTCAAGTTTTCTTTTGCCACGGCGATCCCACGGCCCTGGGGACGCCACGAAGACGTTGCCGTGCGGGGGGTCGAGAGCCGGCGAGCGGGCACGAGGAGGCCCAGGCCGGAGAAGGGCTCTCCGGCCTGGGCCGATCGGCTTTCCGGGCCTGGCTAGACCTGCTGCCAGAGCGCCGGCACGTTGGGGGGCTCCCAGCCCGTCTGCGAGGTGTGGCCCTGCAGGCACCGGTACGACGCGCCGCCATAGGTGACGCTGGCGCCCGCCGCGTACGCGGTGTTCGGCGCCCACGTGCCGCCGGGCACGGTCGGCGAGACGGTCGGCGAGCTGGTCGGCCCGCCGCCCTGGGTGGCCAGGGTCAGCCCGTACGTCGAGAGGATCTCGTTGACCGGCTGGAAGTACGTCGTGCCGCCCGAGCTGCAGTTGCCCGTGCCGCCCGAGGTGACGCCCTGGGCCTGGTCACCCGAGATGAACGAGCCGCCGGAGTCGCCCGGCTCCGCGCAGACGCTGGTCCTGGTCACGCCGCTGACCGTGCCCTGCGGGTAGGTGACGCTGGTGTTGAGCTGCTGCACCGAGCCGCAGCGCCACTGGGTGGTCGAGCCCGAGCGGCAGATCGAGGAGCCGGGCTGGGCCACGGTCGAGCCGCGTACGGGCAGGATTCCCGAGCTGTAGCCGTTGACCACGCCGACCGGGGTCCATTGCGTGTTGACCTCGACCCAGGCGTAGTCGTTGCCGGGGAACGACGAGCCGCGGAACGTGCCCTGGGCCACCTGGTTCGAGCCCGACGTGCTCGCGCCCGTGGTGCCGCAGTGGCCGGCGGTCACGAAGCCGCCCTGCGAGCCGGCCCGCGTCACCGAGAACCCGACCGAGCAGCGTGAGCCGGTGCCGATGTAGTAGGCGTCGCCGCCGCGAAGGTCGTAGAACAGCTCGGGCCGCTCGTCCGAGCGCACGACCCGGACGGCCGAGGGGTCGGCGCCGCTGGCCTTGACCCAGGCCGTGGCCTTGGCGGGGGTGGAGGTCAGGACGACGACGGTGTTCTCGACGACGTCCACGTACCAGACGGGGGCGGTCCTGGGAGCCTTGGCCGACGCCTGGTCGAGGGTGGCCTTGACCTGGTCGAGCAGGTCGAGGGAGCGGGTGACCACGCGGGCCGCGACGCCGGCGGCCGTGATCTGCGCCGCCTTCGTCGGGTCGGTGGTGGCGGCGACAGGGGTGGAGGTGGGGCCGGTGACCCAGGCGCCGGCGTACGACGTGCCGAGCATGGCCCGTAGCCTGGGCTCGACAACGGCCGCGGCGGCCTCGTTCACCAGGCGCTCCTCGGCCTGCGCGCGGGTGACGCCGAGGTCGCGCGAGAGCGCCTCGACGAGGCCGGGCGGGGGGTCGGCCGCGACGGCGGCGCTCGCTCTGGCCATGGCGAAGAGGCTGTCGTCGGTGTCACCCTGCGCCGCGGCGCCCTTGGCGGCGAGCGCGACGGCCGGGACGGCGATCAGCGTGACGGCCAGCGCGATGCCGGCCGTCAGGGTCTTTCTCGGGAGCATTCGTGGACTCTCCTCGTACTGGGGGGGTTTCGCTACCGTACGGGAACGGATACGAGGAGTGGTCGTGGCAAATTGCCCCTATCGCGGTGATATGGGGGATCGCTCCTGGGCAGGCAGTTGTTCGGCGCCGAGCTCGAAAGTCATGCCGTGGCTGCTGGCCATCGTGATCACAGGGCGCCGGAGCACCTCGCTCACCCGGTGCGCCACCTCCTGGAAACGACGCTGATTCTCGGGCGTGTCGACGGCGGCCAGACGGACCGAGCCGTTCTCCAGCAGCGACTTGGCCAGCCACTCGGACATGGAGTGCTGGAAGCGGACCTCTTCTTCGGGGGTGAGGGGCATGGATTCCATGGGCCGCAGTTTAGGGCGGAACGTCCGGCCGCGGCGGTGTTGTGCCGGCCCAGCGGCGCTGACCTCGGGTTTCGCGGTCCCGGCGCGGGGCAGCGGGGCAGCCATGAGAGTCGTTGTGGTGGGAGCCACCGGAAATGTGGGCACCAGCCTGGTGCGTGCGCTGGCCGCGGACGATGACGTGACGTCGATCGTGGGAGTCGCCCGGCGGCTGCCCGGGTGGCGGGTCGACCGCACCGACTGGCGGCAGGCCGATGTGGCCGACGCCGACCTGACGCGCATCTTCGACGGCGCCGACGCGGTGGTGCACCTCGCCTGGCTGTTCCAGCCGACCAGGGATCCGGCGGTCACCTGGCGGGCGAACGTGCTGGGCAGCATGCGGGTCTTCCGCGCGGTGGCGGAGGCCGGGGTGCCCGCGTTGATCCACGCCTCGTCGGTGGGGGCGTACTCACCCGGGCCCAAGGACCGGCCGGTGGACGAGAGCTGGCCCACGCACGGCTGGCCGGGGGCCGCGTACGGGCGGGAGAAGGCCTACGTCGAGCGGGTGCTGGACGTCTTCGAGCACGATCACCCGAACATCAGGGTCGTACGGATGCGGCCCGGCTTCACCTTCCAGCGCGCGGCCGCGACCGAGCAGCGCAGGCTGTTCGGCGGGCCGTTCGTGCCGCGGTGGCTCATCAGGACGGGCCGGGTCCCCTTCGTGCCGGACATCCCCGGGCTGCGCCTCCAGGTGCTGCACGCCGACGACGCGGCCGAGGCGTACCGGCTGGCCGTCACCAGGCCCGTGCGCGGGGCGTTCAACCTCGCCGCCGAGCCCGTGCTCGACGCGTCCGACCTGGCAGCGCTGCTGGGCACCCGTACGGTGACGGTCCCGCGCGGGCTGGCCAGGGCGGCCATGGCCGCCGGCTGGCACCTGCGGCTCGCGCCCGCCGAGCCCGGTCTGCTGGAGCTGGTCCTGCGCATTCCGGTGATGAAGATCGAGCGGGCGAGAGAGGTGCTGGGCTGGCAGCCGCGGCACTCCTCGCTGCAGGCCATGCGGGAGCTGTTCGACGGGCTGCACGATGGCGCGGGCATGGACACCCCGCCGCTGGCTCCCGACCACGGCCCGGTCAGCCGGGTACGCGAGTTCGCCACCGGCATCGGCGGCCGCACCTGACGCCGTGACGCCGTGAGTCCCTGCCGTAGCCCTCCGTGCTGCCTGACGCTGCCTGAACGTCCCGTGGCCCTCCGTCTGACCTGGCGGGGCGGCAGGTAGTCTCGTAGGGACGGAAGGGGATCACTACGTTGAGCGGCGAAAATCTTTCCCCGGGGATCATCTCTCCCGTCCGGCGCATCGGGCGGCGGCGGTTCGACTTCGAGCGCCAGGTCGCCATCATGGCCATCGTCAACAGGACACCCAACTCCTTCCACGACCAGGGCCGGACGTTCGAGCTCGACAGCGCGGTCGCGGCGGCCACGAAGGCCGTGGACGAAGGCGCCGACTGGGTCGACATCGGCGGCTTCGCCTTCAGCGCCGCCCAGGCGCAGATCGGGGTGGCGGAGGAGATCGACCGGGTCGCGCCCGTCATCGCCCGGGTCAGGGCCGCCACCGACGCCGTGATCTCGGTCGACACCCACCGGCCCGAGGTGGCGCGGGCCGCCGTCGAGGCCGGCGCCGACGTCATCAACGACACCAACGGCCTGCGCGAGCCTGGCCTGGCCGAGTTCGCGGCCAAGGCGGGCGTGTGCGTGGTGGTCACCCACAGCCTCGGCGGCCCAGGGCGGCGGGTCTTCCGGCCCAGCTACGCCGACGTGGTCTCCGACGTGGCGGCGTTCCTGCGCGAGCGGGTCGCGTACGCGCTGGAGGCGGGCATCGCCGCCGACAGGATCATCATCGACCCCGGGCACGACCTCAACAAGAACACCTTCCACTCTCTTGAGCTGACGCGCCGGCTGGAGGAGATCACCTCGATCGGATACCCGACGCTGGTGGCGCTGTCGAACAAGGACTTCATCGGGGAGACGCTCGGGCGGCCCCAGGGGGAGCGGAAAGAGGGCACGATCGCCGCCAACGTCGTGTCCGTCCTCAAGGGCGCACGCATCCTGCGCGTGCACGACGTGGCCGCGACGGTCGCGTCCGTACGCATGACCGAGGCCGTGCTCGGGTGGCGCGGCCCGGTGGCGCCCAGCCACAACCTCGCGTGAGGAGGACCCGTACGTGACCGAGCGCAAGCCCGTCGGCATGCCCTTCGAGTCCTGGATCGACCGGCAGATCCGGGAGGCGGAGGAGCGGGGCGAGTTCGACGACCTGCCGGGCAGGGGGCAGCCGCTGCCGGGGGTCGATCGGCATCTCGACGAGATGTGGTGGATCAAGCAGAAGATCGAGAGCGAGGGGCTCTCGATGCCCCTGCCGCCGACGCTGGCCCTGCGCAAGGACGCGGAGGAGGCGCTGGCCCAGGCGCGCGGGGCACGGTCGGAGGCCGAGGCGCGCCGGATCGTGGCGGAGATCAACCACCGGATCCGCGAGGCGATCAGGACCGGGCTGTCGGGGCCGCCGCTCAACCTGATGCCGTTCGACGTGGACGAGATCGTCTCCGAGTGGCGCCGCGCCCGGCGCTGACCCTGCTCGCACCAGCCTTGTACCGGCCTCGCACCAGCCTTGTACCGGCCTCGCACCGGCCCTCGGGCCGGCCGGGGACTCGGGTCAGGCGGTCCCCGGCCGGCCGCGTCTCAGCGGGCCGCGTCTCGGTCGGCGGCGTTCAGTTGACGGCGTCTCAGTTGACGGGCGGGTAGGCGTTCTGCAGGAGCTGACGGAACTGGGCGGAGAACCACTGCCCCGACAGCGGCGCGTCGGCCAGCGCACCCGACATGTTGTTGCCGTTGAGGTTGTTGCCGGTGTACGTCGGGTCGCACATCCGGTCGAATTTCTTGCCCTCGTCGTTAGGGATGTCGCGACTGGCGCCGTCGGACTCGCCAGGAGGCTTGATCCACACGTAGGCGTCGAAGCCGGCCGCCGGGGCGGCGGTCGGCCGGGTGCCCAGGCCCGCGCCGTTCTGGTTGCACCAGTTTCCCGCGTGGATGCGGCGGTCGACGCGCGACTGGTTGACGAACTCGTCCAGGTTCGTCGAGGTGCTCGGCCCTGCCGGGCGGGCGCTGCCGCCCCAGCCGTTGCGCGAGGTGTCGATCAGCATGCCGAGCCCCTGGCGGAAGCCCTTGGCGACCAGGGCGTTGCGCAGGGCCGTGGCGAAGGTCTGCTCGTCCACGTAGTAGTTCCAGTCCACCCACTTGGACTGGCGGATCGTCTGGCCGTTCACGGTGCTGTTGATCGTGAAGTGCGGCTCGGTCGTGGCCGAGTAGTTGGCGGTGTTGACGATGAAGCCGTCCACGCTGTCCACACCGGCGGTGGTGGCGGCGACGGTCTCGTAGAAGAGGTTCACGGACGGGGTGAAGTTCGTGTCCCAGCCGAGCCAGGCGTGGTGGGCGGCGTCGATGTAGGTGTAGACGTTCGGGATGGCGTGGAGCTGGTTGAGCGCGTAGCGGACGCCGTCGCGGTAGCCGCCGACGCCGTTGGCCTCGCGGCACTTCTCGAAGGCGTTGAGGTTGGTGACCAGGTTCGGCAGCGAGTCGGGCTCGATGATCGTGACGATGCGCAGGCCGGCGTAGGCCGAGCTGCGGAGGATGGCCGCGATCGGGTCGATGTACTCGGCCTTGTAGCGGTTGAAGCCGTTCTCGGAGATGAGCAGCTCGCCGTTGGAGGCCAGGGCCGAGCAGTCGCGGTTGGGCAGGTTGTAGATGACGACCTGGATCGTCAGGGGAGCGGCGCCGTTGGCGGCGTCCTGCCTGACGGCCTCGTCCAGGTGGGCGCGCAGGCCCATGGCGCCGGAGGTGCCGGCGATGGCGGCGATGCGGTCCATCCACACGGCGGTGGAGGTGTTGGCGACCGCCGATCCGCCGGGCTCGGCCGCGGCCTTGGCGCTCCAGTTCGGGTTGACGTAGCCGGTGGCGCCCGCGTACGGGTTCTCGACGTGGGCCGGGTTGGTGCCGCCGTCGTCGTCGGCCTCGGTGGCGGTGACCGTACGCGAGGTCAGGCCGGAGGAGGCGACGGTGAACGTACGGCTGCCGTTGGCCGTGTCGGAGTCCTGCGCGGCGGCCAGGGTGACGGTCTGCGGGGTGTTCCAGTTGGCCGGGGTGAAGGTCAGGCCGCCCCCAGCGGAGACGGTGAGGTCGGTGTCGCCGCTGCCGGCGGTGGTGGTGACGGTCACGTTCCCCGACGGCTGCGCGGCCAGGCGCACCGTGTAGGCGCCGGTCGAGCCCTCGGGCACGGTGACCGCGGTCGGCGTCACGATGAGCGACTGCTCCACGGTGGCGTCGTCGTCCACCTCGGTCGCCGTGACCGTGGCTCCGGTGACGCCGGTGCCGCCGACGCTGAACGCGGCGGTGCCCGCGGTGGTGTCGGCATCCTGGGCGGCGGCCAGGGTGACGGTCTGCGGGGTGTTCCAGTTGGCCGGGGTGAAGGTGAGCGAGGCGCCGGAGCTCACCGTCAGGTCGGTGTCGCCGCTGGTGCGCGCGGTGGTGACGGTGATGTTCGCGCCGGGCGCGGAGGAGAGCCTGGCGGTGAAGGTGGCCGTGCCGCCCTCGTTCACCGCGACCGCGCTGGCGGAGGTGACCACCGACGGGGTGCCCGGGTTCGTGCCGCCGCAGCTCGTGCCGTTGACGCTGAACGCCGTCGGGTTCGGGTTGGTGCCCGTCCAGGTGCCGTTGAAGCCGACGGAGACCGAGGCGCCGGTGGCCAGGCTGCCGTTGTAGGGCATGTTGGTGCCGGTCACGCGGGTGCCCGACTGGCTCCAGTTCGCGCCCCAGCCGGTCGGGGTGTACTTCTGCGTGGTGGTCGGGTAGTCGAAGGCCAGCGACCACGAGGTCAGCGGGTCACCGGTGTTCTTCAGGGTGATGCTCGCGGTGAAACCGCCCTGACCAGGGCTGCTCGTCCACGAGTTGGCTGTGTAGGTCACGTCGCAGGCGACGGCGGCGTTCGCGGCCGTGCTCTGGCCGACGACGAGCCCCAGGGCCGCGCAACTCGCGGCCGTCATGGTCACGGCCCATGTGCGGAGGCCGCGGTGGAGTCTCACGGGCGATCATCTCCAGTGTTAGATGGCTGGGAGCGCTCCCATAGTGAGCCGCGCTCCCGGCCGTGTACAGAGGGCGGGCGGCGGCGGGGTGTCCGTCGCTCCGCATGCTCGTCGAATGCCCTGGAAAGCGGATGAAACTTTCATCCCGGGCAGCCTGGTGAGGGGAAGCGCGGGGGCCGCCGGACGGCCGTTCCGTTGACATCCGCCGGAGCGCACCCACAATCCACTGTGGGAGCGCTCCCATACCCCCTACTCCCATGGAGACCCCGTGAAGCACAGACCTCCCATCCTCTTGACGCGCTTGTCGAGGCGGCTCGCCGTGGCCACGGCCCTCGTCCTCGTCGCGGGCGCGACCACGGCCCTGTCGGCCGCACCCGCCCAGGCGGCCGTGTCGTGCGACGTGACGTACGCGGCCAACCAGTGGGGCTCGGGCTCGGGCGGTTTCACCGCGAGCATCACCCTGAAGAACACCGGTGACCCGCTGACCTCGTGGTCGCTGGCCTTCGACTTCCCGACCACCACGCAGAAGTACACCCCGACCGGCTGGGGCGCCAACTGGAGCCAGTCGGGCACCAGGGTCACGGCCACCAACATGCCGTGGAACGGCAGCCTGGCCACCGGCGCCTCGGCCAACATCGGCTTCAACGGCACCTGGACGGGAAGCAACCCCAGCCCGACCGCGTTCAGCGTGAACGGGGTCGCCTGTGGCGGCCCCGGCACCGGCTCCGCGCCCACCGTGGCGCTGACCTCGCCAGCCGCGGGCCAGACGTTCACCGCCCCGGCCACCGTGCCGATCGCGGCCAACGCCGCCGACTCCGACGGCACCGTCGCCAAGGTCGACTTCTACCAGGGCAGCACCCTGCTGGGCACCGACACCTCGGCGCCCTACGCCTACAACTGGGCGAACGTGGCGGCGGGCAGCTACTCGATCACCGCCAGGGCGACCGACAACGCCGGCCTGGCCACGACCTCGTCGCCGGTCGGGATCACGGTCTCGCCGAGCACTGGACCGGCGCTCGTGGTCAGCCCGACCACGCTGTCCGTGCCGGAGGCGGGCACCGCGAGCTTCGGGGTCAGGCTGTCGCAGGCGCCCTCCTCGAACGTGACCGTCTCCGTCGCGCGCGCGAGCGGCGACGCCGACCTCACGGTCTCGGGCGGCGCGACCAGGACCTTCACGTCGTCCAACTGGAACACCGCGCAGAACGTGACGCTGGCCGCGGCCGAGGACGCCGACACGACGAGCGGCTCGGCCGTCTTCCGGGTCAGCGCCACCGGCTACACCCCGGTGGACGTCACCGCGAGCGAGGCGGACAACGACGTCGGCGGCGACAACGAGTACGTCCGGCGCTTCGTGGAGCTCTACAACGAGATCCACGACCCGGCCAACGGCTACTTCTCGCCCGAGGGCGTGCCGTACCACTCGATCGAGACGTTCATGGTCGAGGCGCCGGACCACGGGCACGAGACCACGTCGGAGGCCTACAGCTACTACCTGTGGCTGGAGGCGACCTACGGGCAGGTGACCGGCGACTGGACGAAGTTCAACAACGCGTGGGCCTCGATGGAGAGGTACATCATCCCGGCCGCGGCCGACCAGCCGACGAACTCGTTCTACAACGCCGCGAAGCCGGCCACGTACGCGGCCGAGTACAACACGATCAGCAGCTACCCGACGCAGATCGACTCCGGCGTCAGCGTGGGCACCGACCCGATCGCCTCCGAGCTGCAGAGCGCGTACGGCACCCGCGACGTCTACGGCATGCACTGGCTGCTCGACGTCGACAACACCTACGGCTTCGGCCGCTGCGGCGACGGCACCACCAGGCCCGCCTACATCAACACCTACCAGCGCGGCCCGGAGGAGTCGGTCTTCGAGACGATCCCGCAGCCGTCCTGCGACACCTTCAGGCACGGCGGCGCCAACGGCTACCTGGACCTGTTCATCAAGGACTCCTCGTACGCCAGGCAGTGGAAGTACACCAACGCCCCCGACGCCGACGCCCGCGCGGTGCAGGTGGCGTACTGGGCGCAGACCTGGGCCAAGGCGCAGGGCAAGGAGTCGCAGATCTCCGCCACGGTCGCCAAGGCCGCCAAGATGGGCGACTACCTGCGCTACGCGATGTACGACAAGTACTTCAAGAAGCCCGGCTGCACGAGCCCGTCGTGCGCGCCGGGCACCGGCAAGGACGCCTCCAACTACCTGCTGTCGTGGTACTACGCCTGGGGCGGCGCGACCGACTCCAGCGCGGGCTGGTCCTGGCGGATCGGCTCCAGCCACAACCACTCCGGCTACCAGAACCCGTTCGCGGCCTGGGCGCTGGCCAACGTGGCCGAGCTGAAGCCCAGGAGCGCGACCGGCGCCGCGGACTGGAGCACCAGCCTGACCCGCCAGCTCCAGTTCTACACGTGGCTGCAGTCGGCCGAGGGCGCCATCGCCGGTGGCGCGACCAACAGTTGGGAGGGCCACTACGCCACGCCGCCCGCGGGGCTGCCGAAGTTCCACGGCATGACCTACGACTGGCAGCCCGTCTACCACGACCCGCCCTCGAATCAGTGGTTCGGCTTCCAGGCGTGGACGATGGAGCGGGTGGCCGAGCTGTACTACGCCACCGGCAACGCCGACGCCAAGGCGCTGCTGGACAAGTGGGTGACGTGGGCGCTGGACAACACCACGATCGGCTCCGACGGCAGTTACCAGATCCCCTCCACCCTGCGGTGGACGGGCCAGCCCGCGGGCGACTTCAACGCGACCACGGGCATGCCGCCGGCCAACCCCGGCCTGCACGTGACCGTCGCCGACCACACGCAGGACGTGGGCGTCGCCGGCTCGTACGCCAAGGCGCTGATGTACTACGCGGCCAGGGCCGGCCACGCCGAGGCGCGCGACACGGCCAAGGCGCTGCTCGACGGCGTCTGGCGCAACCGCGACGCCAAGGGCGTGTCGGTGCCCGAGACCAAGACCGACTACAACCGCGTCGACGACCCGGTGTACGTGCCCTCCGGCTGGAGCGGCCGCATGCCGAACGGCGACACGATCAACTCCGCCTCGACCTTCATCTCGATCAGGTCCTTCTACCGGAACGACCCCGACTGGCCCAAGGTCGACGCCTTCCTGAAGGGCACGGGCCCGGCGCCGGTCTTCAACTACCACCGGTTCTGGGCGCAGGTGGACGTCGCCGTCGCGCTCGCCGAGTACGGCCGCCTCTTCCCGTAAGCCCGCCAGAACCGAACCGCCCCCGATCCCGGTGCGTATGAGGAGGTGAGGCCGGAAACCAGCAAGCCCTGCCCCACACCATCCCCGCCCGGATGGGACGGACGCGGCCGATTCCCCCAGTCGGTCGCGTCCGTTTGTTCGTTGTCGGGGGGCTACTGAGCGGTGGAGGAGGTCGCCAGGGCGAAGCGTTCGCGGGCCGCTTCGATGGCCGTGTCGTCCTGGAAGTTCTCGAACGCCTGCCGGTGGTAGCGCTCCGGGATCAGCCGCCTGACCCGGTCGGGGTAGCCGGCGCCCGATTCCGGGACCTCGACCTGGGGCGGGATGCCGAGCTTGACGGCGATCGGCCCCGACGCGCGTACGGAGGCGGCCCAGTCGGGGCTCTCCCCGGTGATCGCGCACATGTGCCGCGCGTACACCCACTCCACCTCCACCAGCGAGGCGGCGTCCGGCGGCTCGGTGCCGAACGGCTCCACGGCGCATACGGCGCGCGAGTCGAAGCCGTGCCCGTGTGCGTGGTGCTCGCCGGGGGAGGCCCGCTCCAGGATCAGGGTCACCTGGGCGGCGAGCTGTTCGTCCAGCTCAGAGGACGGCTGGGCGAACAGCATCACCCCGGCCAGGCTCAGCCCGGCCAGGGTGATGGTCGCCGCGACAAGTCCGCGACGCGTTGCGGTCACGGGCTGGTGCAGGTCAGGGTCGGCGCGGGGCTCGGGATCGAGCCGGTGGCGTTGAACCCGAACGAGGTGGTGGCGTTCGGCGCGAGCTGCCCGTTGTACGTGGCGTTCCTGACCGTCACGTCAGGAGGTTGCGCCGACAGCACGCCGTTCCACGGTGCGCCCTCGAAGCCCTGGCCGCCGCCGTAGCTCCACTTGACCGTCCAGCCGTTGAGCGAGCCGGTGCCCGTGTTCTTCACGGTCACCTCGCCCTGGAAGTGGCCGGCCCAGCCGGTGTCGGTGGCCTTCCAGGTGGCGGTGCAGGCCCCGGTGGGCGCCGGGGGCGTCGGCGTGACGGTCGGGTCGGGGCCGGGCGTGCTGCCGCCGGGGCCGACCCCGGTCACCTCGCCGTTGCCGCCGTCGAAGACGACGTCGGAGCAACTGTAGAAGTTCTCGTTGCTGTCGGCGCGGATCCAGTGCGTGAAGATCAGGTGCCGCCCGCTCTTGCCGGACGGGAGCTGGGCGTTCCAGTAGTAGTAGTTGAGCCCGCCGGGGCCGCCGGACTTGGGTGGGTTGGTGACGCTGCCGAACGGCTCCAGGTCGGACCACTTCAGCGGCCCGTTGGGGTTCCAGCCGTTCTTGGTGATGTAGTAGTTGAACGCGCCGGGGTGTTCGGCCCAGTTGCTGTGCCGCATCTGGATACCGGCGCCGGAGGTCAGGTGGGTCAGCGGCCAGTCGGAGCGAACCGCGTTGTAGGCCGTGAAGTCGTAGGGCCCGCCGGTGCCGCCGCTGCAGAGCTGGCCGTCGGGGATGAATCCGGTGGTCCGGCCTGCGCCGTCGGAGCGCAGCACCGCGAACCAGTTGTACAGGGGAGTCGCGCCGCTCTGGTTGACCGCGGCCGCGCACGCGGGGTTGTAGGGCAGGATCTGGCCGTTCTCACGCAGGCCGTCCTGCCAGCACAGGAACGTACGGCTGCCGGGGAACATCGACACTCCGTGGGCCTGCGCCTGCGTGGGCACCATCAAGACAGTTGTGATCAGGACGAGGACGGCGGTCAGCGCCGCCGACTTGAAAGACCTCATGGGGATTCCCTTGCGCTGACGACAGAGGAAACCTGCCCACGACCTGCCCGCCCGGCCTGCGCATTGAACCACGCCCGTTCGCGATCCGACAACGCCGTGTGAAACTTTCAGCCGATCTTGGTCATCCGCCCGGCGGCGGGTCGCGCCGGTCGTCAGTCCCGCCGGATGGCCGCCTCGATGACGTCCAGCCTGGCCTGCAGCTCGCTCAGGCAGGCGGGGGCGAGCCGGCCCTCCCGCAGGCGGTCGGAGAGCTTCCGGCGCAGGCCGTCCGTACGCGACTCCGGCGGGCCGCGCCTGGGCGACACCGCGGCCTCCAGCACCTGCTTGAGGTCGAGCACGACGTCGTCGTCCGTGGCGCCGCACGGAGTCCTGGCCTCCAGCACGGTACGGAACCCGGCGGCGGCCTGCTCGACCGTCTGCTCGACCGTTCGCCCGGCGGTGGCGCTCGCCGCCGGGGAGCTTTCGAGCAGCCGGGCCGTGGCCGTGGGGGACGGCGAGGGCTTGGCCGTCCGCTCCGGCTGCTGCGGCGGCGCCGTCTGCTGGAACCACAGCAGGGCCGACACCGCGAGCACCGCCGACCCGGCCACCGTGATGCCGCGCCGCACGTTCCGGCCCAGCGTCGCGGTGTCCAGCGCGGCGGTCAGGGCCGAGACGATCTGCGCGGCGGTCGGACGGTCCTCCGGCCGGTGCGCCAGGCAGCGGCGGCAGAGCGCGGCGAGCGCGTACGGCACGCCGGGGACGCGGGGAGGCGGCTCCGTCCTGCGGGCCGCCTCGATCTCCTCCCACGTCGTCTCCGGGTACGGCGTGCGCCCGGTGAGCATGGTGTGCAGCAGCACGCCCAGCGCGTACACGTCCACCGCGGGATGGGTGGCCGCGCCGAGCAGCCGTTCCGGGGCGACGTAGGGAGGGGTGCCGCGGTCGTCGTCGGGGTCGCCCGCCCAGGCCGCGATGCCGAAGTCGAGCAGTTTGGGGCCGTCGGCGGTGAGCAGCACGTTCTCCGCGGTGACGTCCCTGTGCACCAGGCCGCGGGCGTGCCCGGCCATCAGTACCCTGGCCAGCCGCAGGGCGATGGCCGCGGCCTCCGTCCACGGCAGCGGGCCCTGCTCGACGCGTTCGGCCAGCGGCGTGCCGTCGAGCAGCGGCATCACCACGAAGGCCGCGACGCCGCCGCTCGTGGTGACGGTCTCGCCGTAGTCGTAGATGTCGATCGAGTCGGGATGGAGGAACGTGGCCGCCGCACGGGCCTCGCTGCGCACGCTGACTCGCCCTCCCGGGTCGGTGTGCAGCGGGGCCGTGAGCACCTTGACCGCGATCATCCGGTGCAGTGACTGGTCGAAGGCGCGCCAGATGACCGACATGCCCCCGCGAGCCAGTGGGTCCAGCAACAGATACCTGCGGGCCAGGACGTCCCCGGGCTCAAGCCGACTCACGGACGACCAGTTCCGTGGGGAGGACGGGGTCGATCCCCGCGGCCCCCGTCAGGAGCAGCCGGGTGGCGACCGTGGCGAGCTCCTCGACGGGCTGGCGGACGGTGGTCAGGGCCGGGATGGTGCGCCTGGCGACCGGGGCGTCGTCGAACCCGATCACCGCGACGTCCGACGGCACCTTGCGCCCGGCCCTGCGCAGGGCCTGGATCGCGCCGGCCGCCATCAGGTCGGAGGCCACGAAGACGGCGTCCAGGCCCGGGGCGTGGCGCAGCAGCCACTGCATGGCGTGGGTGCCCGAGGCGGCGGTGAAGTCCCCGTACGCGACCGGTACGTCGGGTGCGCCTGCCGTCCGGAGGGTGCGTACGAGGCCCTCCAGCCGGTCACGGGCGCCGGGTAAGGAGGGCGGGCCCCCGATGGCGGCCACGTTGCGGCGGCCCGACAGCAGGAGGTGTTCGGCCGCCTGCCGGCCGCCGTCGAGGTTGTCGACGTCGGCGTACGGGAGTCTGAGGTCGTGGGGCGGACGGCCGATGTTGCGCACCGGCACGCCCGAGGTGGACAACTTGATCGCCAGGGGGTGGCGCTCTCGCGCGCCCACGATCAGCACCGCGCCGGACAGCGCGGGCAGCGTGGCGGAGGTCGGGGTGACGGTGGTCACCATGAGGTGCGTGCCGTGCTCGCTGATCACCGCGCCGGCCGCGGACAGGAGCCTGGCGTAGTAGGGCTCGGAGAAGAGCCGGGGGAGGTGGTCACAGATCACCGCCGTGACGCCGTCGGCCATGGTCTTGGCGGACGTTCCCCGGGGTGCGCGTTGCCGGACGTATCCCATGCGGGACACCGCGTCGTAGACCTGGCGGCGGGTCGAGGTACTGACCCGCACCGAGCCTGTGAGTACTCGAGATGCGGTCGCGGGGGAGACCCCTGCAGCGGCCGCCACCTGTGCCAGTGTGGGCTGCTCGGTCATGGGGCACCTCACGGAAAGATCCTGGGAGCGCTCCCACGTTACCAACGTTTCGGCGCTGTTAATAGGGCCTTTGCAGGGAGTGCGTCCGGCTGTGCGGACGCACTCCCTGTCTGTTCGGCCTGCGCTCGGCATCGGCTCAGCTAGGGGCGGTGGCGGCGGGCGGAGCCGCCGTTCCCGAGGTGGATCACGGCATATTTCCGTGCCCGATTTGTCTTATCCGACGATCAGGAAAACCTCCCCGCCGGTGATCAGCCGAAGTCCGCGATGTCGGCGTCCTCCAGCCGGCCGTCGGAGTCGTCGTCCCCGCCGCTGTCCGGCTGTACCCGCACCGGCTGGCAGCTCGAGCCGCAGCCGCCGAAGCGGGAGTTGTCCACCGGGGTGAAGTCGCTCGGCGGGGTGCCCTTCAGGGCCGCGATCATGGTGTCCTTCCAGATCGGGCCGGGGATCGAGGCGCCGAAGACCGAGCCGTAGTAACGGCCGCCGATGGTGATGTTGTTGAGCTTGTAGTCCTGCGCGCCGCGCGGGTCGCCGATGCTGACCGCGCCCGCCAGGTCGGGGGTGAAGCCCGCGAACCAGGCGGTGGCCTGCGCGTCCGTGGTGCCCGTCTTGCCCGCCGCCGGCCGGCCGATGCCGCCGACGCTGGTCATCGTGCCCTTGGTGAACACGCCCGACAGGATGTTCGCCGCCGCGTCGGCGACCCCGGGGTCGAGGGCCTGCTTGCACTCGGGCGCGTAGTTCTTGACCTTGCCGTCACGGTCGGTGATCTTGGTGATGGCCATGGGCTCGCAGTACTTGCCGCGCGCGCCGATGGTGGCGTACGCGTTGGCGACGGTCACCGGGTCCATCTCGTTGGTGCCGAGCGTGAACGTCTCGAACTCGGTCAGCGGCAGGCCGTCGGACCGCTCGATGCCCAGCGACTTGGCGGTCTTGACCGTGTCGCACAGGCCGACCTTCTGCTCCAGCACCATGAAGAACGTGTTCACCGAGCCCCAGGTGCCGGTGGCCAGCGTCTTGAAGCCGCCGCCGCCCTCGTCGTTGGTGACGGTGTGGGTGGGGTCGCCGATGTTCTCGCCCTTGCAGTTCTTGAACGTGGAGTAGTACGGCGCCCGGTAGCCGCTGCCGACGCTGAACCCGTCGTTGATCTTCATGCCCTCCTTGAGGGCCGTGAGCAGCGTGAACGTCTTGAACGTCGAGCCCGCCTGGAAGCCGACGCCGCCGCCGTGCACCGCGTCGGCCACGACGTTGTACGACATCTCCTTCTTGCGCTTGTTGTTGCCGTACTTGCGGCTGGCGGCCATGGCCTTGATCGCGCCCGTGCCCGGCTCCACCAGGGCCTCGGAGGCGACCGGGTTGTCGGAGGCGTACACGTGCTTCTTGATGGCGTTGTCGGCGGCCTTCTGCATCTTCGGGTCGAGGGTGGTCTGGATCGTCAGGCCGCCCCGGTTGAGGAACTGGCTCCTGGCCTTGGCCGTCTTGCCGAAGACCTTGTTGCTGAGCACCTCGTTGCGTACGTACATGCAGAAGTACGGCACCTCGCTGGTCCCGCAGCCGCCCGGGATCGGGGTGCCCTTGTAGCCGAGCTTCTCCGCCTTGGCCTCGGTGGCCTGCTCCGGGGTGATCTTCTTCAGTTCCGCCATCCGGTTGAGCACCACGTTGCGCCGCGACAGCAGCTTCTTCTGCTGGTCCTTGCCCAGGTTGGGGTCGGTCGCGTTGGGGTCCTGCACGGCGCCGGCCAGCGTCGCGGACTGCGCCAGCGTCAGATCGGACGCGCTGACCCCGAAGAAGCGCTTGGCCGCCGCCTCCACCCCGTAGGCTCCGGCGCCGAAGTAGGCGATGTTCAGGTACTTCTCGAGGATCTCGTCCTTGGTGTACTTGTCCTCGACCGCCATCGCGTAGCGCAGCTCTTTGAGCTTGCGGGCGTAGCTGGCCTCAAGGGCGGCGTTCTTCTCCTTCTCGGTGGTGGCCGAGTTGAGCAGCACCTGCTTGACGTACTGCTGGGTGATGGAGGAGCCGCCCTGGGAGATGCCGCCGGAGGAGACGTTCTTGGCCAGGGCTCGGATGGTGCCCTCGATGTCGATCGCGCCGTGCTCGTAGAAGCGGTAGTCCTCGATCGAGATGATGGCCGTCTTCATGACCTCGGCCACCTGGTCGAGCTTGACGTTCTCGCGGTACTCCTCGTAGAACCAGGCGATCTCGTTGCCCTTGGCGTCGAGGACCGTCGTGCGCTCGGCCAGCGGGGGTTCCACGAGTTCCTCGGGCTTGATGCCGAGTTCTTCCGATGCCGAGACGAACATCGCCCCTGAACCCCCGACCGCGGGCAGCGCGATGGCGGCGGCCACGACACCGGCCGCCGTCGCGACCGCAGTCAGGCGCGCGACACTCGACAAACGGGTACCCATGGTGGTAAACCCTCCCCTTCGTGGCAATTGGCTGCATCCTAAACCCGGGCATGACGTGCTCCGGGTAAAAACTTGGATGTCTCATGGGACGCGATTGTTCTGTGTGGAGCCGGGGTTTTTGCCGAATCTGGGTTTTGGGGCGGGTTCGTGCTGCTTGGGGCCCACGAGACGGGTGTGACGAGAGCGGCCCTGTCTCCTCCGGTGCCCCTGTTTCCGTCAGGCCACGGCAAAGGACCGTGTCGACCGCGCGGTGGCGACGCGCCGATCTGGCAACGTCGAGCCGGGCATTTTTTCCTGCGCCTGGGTGGAGGGGCTTTATGCGTCGCATCGGGGATGGCGAGCACGTCGATCGGCTGCTCGCCGCCGCCAGGGCCTATTGGGGCGACAGCCCAGGCGGTGACGGATGCGTCGTGGCGGAGACGTACGACGAGGACCTGCGGGTCGTGGCGCGTACGCTGCTGGTGGCCAGGGCGGTCAGCGGCCTGCTCGGGGCCCGGCTGGTGGCGCTGACCCGGCCGGAGTGGACGCGACTGGCCAGGGCGTTCGGCGCAACCGGTGACATCCTGCCCGAGGTGCCGCCCCGCGCACTCGTCACCAGCCGCGCCGACCCCGCCGTGCCCAGAGAGGTCCCCGTCGTGCACGTGCACGGCACGGGGACGCTGAAGGCGTACGCGCTCTTCCCCGACCAGGGGCCGCGCTCGATCGAGGAGGAACTGCCCGCCAAGGTCGGCGCGTTCTTCGAACGGCACGTCTGGCCGCACCGGGAGGCCATCAGGCCCAGCGCGGAACGGGTCGCCTGGCGGGCGAAGAGCGGCTACCAGATCCGTACGGACACCGAACGCCGCCAGCTCCGCCACCATGGCTGCGCCCGCCTGGGCATCGACGCCGACCGTCCGACGATCGCGGTCTTCGGGCACGTGCCGGGGCGCGACGACGAGCTGTTCGAGCTGACGGCGGCGTACGCGCTCGCCGACGACTGCGCGAACTGGCTCTTCCACGACCCCGTTCCCGCCACCTCCCATCCCAGGATCAGGCGCGTGAACGGCACGATGTCCGCCAACCTGCTGTGGAGCATGGCCGACGTGGGCATCGCGTTCGGCGACAGTGACCTGCCCGCCTATGGCATCCCCGTCATCCAGGCCGGCTGGTCGGAGGGCCGCGCCTGCGGCGCCACGCACGTGCCGCGCTCGCCGGAGGAGCATCGCCTGCTGCTGGAGGAGGCCGTCGCCAGGCACGGCAAGGGCGAGTCCATGCTCGGCCAGGAACAGCGCGAACGCGCCCGGCTGTGGCTCTGGCTGCGCCACTGCGGCGCCGACGTGCCCAGCCAGCTCCTGCCCCACTGGGAGCACGGCGACGACTACGCCCGCGCGCTCACCGTCAACCTGCGCCACGTGGAACGCGACGGCGACCCCCTCTTCAGCGCGGTCGGCCGCATGTGGGAGCGGCGCGAACCCGTGCTCACCCGATTCGACTTCGACGACCCGGCAGGGCCGGGCGCCGTACTCGCCCCCTGGAGGAGCGTCCGATGAGCAGCTCAGGATCCGGCACCGACCTGGACCAGGTGATCCTTCCGGTCATTCCGCCCGTGCACGTGACCAGCGGGCAGGTGTCCGCGCTGCAGGTGACCGACGGCCTGCGCCGCGGCAGTCAGATCGTGGGCAGGTTCGAGTCGTCAGGACTGGCCGGGATCAAGGTGTCCGCGCAGGGGCGGGCGCTGCGGGTGCAGGTGTCGCTGTCGGCGGACGAGCGGTCGGTGAGCGGGTGGCAGTCCGGGCGTGCCGAGGTGGGCCCGCTGCCGCGGTTCATCCAGGTCCGCTCCCAGGGGCGGCTGCGGCAGTGCGTACTGCTGCGCGGCAAGAGGACGCACGCCAGGGTGGCCTTCGACCTGACCCCGGAAGAGATCCCCGACGACGGCCTGATCTGCGTCGAGGTGCTGGACATCGCCGAAGGTGACGGCGTCAGCGAGGAGCTGCGCGCGGCCGTGTCGGGACGCGTCGCCCCCGACGGCGTGGCCGGCGTCCGGCTGGACAAGATCGTGTTCGAGGAGCCGCCGGCGGTCGACTACGACCCCGACACGCTCGACGGCTCCCGCTGCGAGCTGTACTCGCTGATCAGCGCGGGCGGGCTGGTCAACCTCAACCGGCAGGGCCCGCGTGCCCTGCGGTCGGGCATGTTCGTGGTCAACCCGGTGCTCAAGGACCGGTTCGGGTCGAACGGCCGCATCGCGCTGCGCCTCGGCACCAAGGCGGAGGCGGTGAGCGTGATCCCCGCGACGTGGCGGCGGGTCAACAGCGAGCTGCGCTGGCTGCGCCACGCCACCAGGAGGCTGCTGCACTCGGCCGCGCCGTCCGTGGCCCGGGTGCTCAGCGTCCGGGACGGGGACATGGGGGCGCCGGTGCAGGTCACCCGCGGCAACGTGACAGAGCTGGAGCTGCCCAGTCCGTCGGGCTCGCCGCTGCTGGTGCTCCTGGCGCCCTGCCCGGACGCCGTACCGATCCTGGAGTACGGCACCGCGCTGGAGCCCTGAGCGACTGACCACGCGGTGATCGGGGAGACGGCGCGGCCCAATGGGCCGGGAAAAATGGCGATCAACCGTGAAAAGCGCGCTCACTGGGCAGGGTGTGTATGTGGGCAGGAGCGGTTTGCTTATCGAGACGACCAGGCATCTGCAATGCACGGTCATCCGAGCGAGCGGTGTGCTCGATCACGACGGCCGCGTCCGCTTCAGCGCCCGCATCGACGCCGTGTGGAACTGGTCGGCGGGTCCCGTGCTCGTCCTCGACCTGGCCGAGCTCGACTTCTACGACTCGTCGATCATCGGGGTGCTGGCCACGGTCATGCAGCGGATGGAGGAGGAGGGCAGCGGACGCATCATCCTCGTCCGGCCCTCCGATCACCTGCTGTCGGTGCTGCGCATCACGGACCTGCTGTCGCACGTGGAGCTGCGCGACAGCGTCGAGCAGACGGTGGCGGAGCTGACCTTGCAGGCCGGAGACTCCGCCACCTCCGCCACCTCCGCCACCTCCGCCACCTCCGGCCCGACGGGGACCCCGCCGCCCGTGACGTGCACGAACACGCCCGCCGACCTGCGCCTGCGGCCGGATCAGGACGAGGGCCCGCCGCTCGACGAGTGACCCTGCCGCTGCCGCCCGCGCGTTTCCGGTGGCCGTCGGAGCCTCGCCACAAGCCAGGCCCGCGTTTCCGGCCTCGCTAGAGTCCGTACGCCTCCAGGAGCCGCAGCCAGATCTCGCTCACCGTCGGGAACGACGGCACCGCGTGCCAGAGCCGGTCGAGCGGCACCTCGGCGGTCACCGCGATCGTGGCCGCGTGCAGCAGCTCCGCCGCGCCCGGACTCACGAACGTGACGCCGAGCAGCACCTTCCTGTCCTCGTCCACGACGGCCCTGGCCTTGCCGCGGTAGCCGTCGCCCAGCAGGTACGCGCCGGTGACCGCGCCCATGTCGTAGTCGACGACGCGTACCCGGAAGCCCTCGGCCCTGGCCACCGCCTCCGTACGGCCGACCGCGCAGACCTGCGGGTCGGTGAAGACGACCTGCGGCGCACCGTAGCCGCCCGCCAGGTCGCGCATCGTGGGCAGCTCGTCGCCCCTGGCCCGCGCGGCGATCACGTCACCGCAGACTCTGGCCTGGTACTTGCCCATGTGCGTCAGGAGCACCCGCCCGTTGACGTCGCCCACCGCGTAGAGCCAGCCGTCGGCGATCGCGGTGGCGCGCATGCTGTCGTCCACCTCGACCGGGGCGTCGTCGGGCAGGCCCACCGAGCCCAGCCCCAGGTCGCGGGTGGCGGCCCGGCGGCCGGTGGCCACCAGCAGCTCGTCGGCCTCCAGTGGCGGGCCATCGGACAGATGCGCGGTGACCTTCCCGCCGGGCTCGGGACGCTCGACCCTGACGAGGTCGGTGTGGGTGCGTACGTCGATGCCGGAGTCGGCGAACGACTCGGCGAGCAGGTCTCCCGCGAACGGCTCCATGCGGTTGAGCAGCCGGCCGCCGCGTACCAGGACGGTCGTCTGCCGCGTGCCGAGCCCGTGCATGGCCTGCGCCATCTCGCAGGCGACCACGCCGCCGCCGAGGACGACCAGCCGTTCGGGCACCGCGGTCGTGGCGGTCACCTCGTGGCTCGTCCACGGGGACGCCTCGGCCAGGCCCGGCACCGGCGGCACGACCGCGGTGCTGCCCGTGGCCAGCACGACGGCCTGACGGGCGGTCAGGACGCGTTCGCCGCCGTCCGCCGTGGTCACGCGTACCCGCCTGGGGCCGTCGAGGCGGCCGCGGCCCCGTACGAACTCGGCGGGGACGCTCTCGATCCAGCGCACCTGGCCGGCGTCGTCGAAGTTCGAGACGGCCTCGTCGCGGCGGGCCAGCACCTTGGCCACGTCGACCTCGCCGAGCGACAGGCCGGGCACCCGCGCCACCTCGCCCGCCAGGTCCACCGGTCGCAGCAGTGCCTTGCTCGGCACACAGGCCCAGTAGGAGCACTCGCCGCCGGCCAGCCGGTCCTCGACGATGGCCGCGGTCAGGCCGCCGCGTACGGCCCGATCCACCACGTTCTCGCCCGCCGGCCCGGCACCGATCACGATGACGTCGAACTCGTCAGCCACTCCTGCCTCCACAGCACTCGCTCTCCTACGTGAGGAATGCTTTCACGCCGAGAGGACGAATACAGCGATCACGGGTGCCGCCGGTGTCGCACGGGTCGTCTCGCCCGAGCCCTCGCGCACGGGTCGTCTCGCCCGGGCCCTTGCGCATGGGTTGTCTCGCACGGGCCCTCTCGCGGCGAGTGCTGTCGCGCGGGCCGGTCGCGGTGAGAGTCCTTTCATCTCGACCTCATGGTGGTCCAACGGCCGCCGACCACTCTGAAACCAGTCGCGAAGAACTCGCGGCCCGGCATCAGGAGGGTCATTCACATGGGTCAGACGTTGAGGCGGGTCCTGCTCGCCATCACGGTCACACTCGGCCTGGGCACCATCGGCACGCTCTTTACCGCGACGTCCGCTCAGGCGTCGGTCGCCCAGACAGCCGTCCACACCACCAGCACCGCGGTCGACGACGATGACGACGACGATGACGACGACGACGGCGGGGACGACGACGGTGCTCCGCGTGGTGGGGTCGATACCGGCGTGGGTGGGTCGGCTGCGCGGGACGACGACGATGACGACGATGGTGCTCCGCGTGGTGGGGTGGACACCGGCGTGGGTGGGTCGGCTGCGCGGGACGACGACGATGACGACGACGGTGCTCCGCGCGGTGGTGTCGACACCGGCATGGGCGGCACCGCCGGCGGCACGACCGCCGAGAGCGGAGCCTCCACGTCGGGCAAGGTCGTCATGACCGAGTCCGCCGCGGGCACGGCGAGCGACGGCAACGACGTTCCGGTGGTCCCGCTCGCGCTGGCGGGCGCCGGGCTGCTCGGGGTCGGCGCGTACTGGCTGCGGCGCACGTTCGCCACGGGTAGCTGACCGTGCGCGCGCTCCTGGCAACCGCCACGTGCACCGTCCTGATGGCGACCAGCGCCTGTGCCACCGGCACCGGCACCGGCACCACCGCCACCGGGACGGCCATCAAGACCGCCACCAAGACCGACACTGGGACCGCCGCTGGGACCGCCACCGGCATCACCGAGGTCACCGGCGCCGCAGGCATCACCGGCACCGCTGCGATCGGCGAGGCACGGGGCGGGGGCGCCGTCCCGGTCGCCGATCGGGCCGGTCGCACCACCACCGAGGCGCTGAGCAGCGCCTCGGCGGATGCGGCCGCACCCGTGCGGTTACGCATCCCGGCCATCAAGCTCTCCACCCGGGTGATCCCGCTACGGCTCGACAAGAAAGGCAAGCTGATCGCACCCACCAAGTTCGACCGGGTGGGCTGGAACCAGTCCGGGCCCGAGCCGGGCGAGAAGGGCGTGGCCGTGATCGCGGGTCACGTCGACTCCAAGACCGGCCCGGCGGTGTTCTACCGCCTCCGCCAGCTCAGCAAGGGCGATCGCATCCATGTCGACCGGGCCGACGGCAGCACGGTCACGTTCGTGGTCGGCCGCCTGGCCCGCTACCCGAAGAGCAACATCCCCAACAAAGTGGTCTACGGCCAGAGCAAGAGCCCTGAGCTCCGGCTGATCACGTGCGGCGGCACGTTCGACCGCGCCCGCAGCAGCTACCGCGACAACGTGATCGTGTTCGCTTCTTGACGCCCGCCCGTACGGGTCGGCGATCCAGGCCGTGCCGCCGAGGAGACCACACCTCGGCGGCACGGTCGTGTGCGTGCGCGAGGGGAGGTGGCCACGTGTTGGTGGCTCGGTCATGTGCGTGCGCGGGGGTTGGCGGTACGGGCATGTGCATGGGCAAGGGCGGTGGCTGTGTGTTGGTGGTGCGGTCGTGTGGGTGGGGCGGGGGAGGGCCGTGCGTCGGTGGTGCGTGCGGTGAGGAGAGGTCGGTGGTGCGTGCGGTGAGGGGAGGAGGTCATGCGGCGGGGACATGGTCATGTGCGTGCGCCGGGGGTGGGTGGCGATATGGGTGGTTTGTGGTTGATGGGGTGGGTGTGGTGGTGGAGTTTGGGGTGGCGGGAGTGGGCTCATTCGCCTGTGCGTACGGCTCGCGTCGGAGTCCGTTAACCCGGCGGCCGTAGCGTGCTCGTATGGCGGATCGTTACCCGACCTCAGTGCCCTACAAGCAGTTGACGGACGGCTATCACACGTTCCGGATCCCGGCGACGGTGGTGACCAAGGCAGGCACGGTGCTGGCCTTCGCGGAGGGGCGGCGGGGCTCGGCCTCCGACTCGGGACATATCGACCTCGTACTCAAGCGTTCTTCCGACGGCGGCCAGACCTGGGGCGCGCTCCAGGTCGTGGCCACGGAGCCGCGCCGGGGCACGGCGGGCAACCCCGCCCCGGTGGTGCTGGACGACGGCAGGATCGTGCTGGTCTTCGTCCGGCAGGGGCCGTCGGCGACCGAGGACAAGATCCGGCGCGGCCAGGTGGCGGCGGCCGACGGGCGAAGGGTGTTCGTACAGGTCAGTGCGGACGACGGGGTCACCTGGTCGGCGCCTCGCGAGATCACCGACAGCGTGAAGCGGTCCGGGTGGCGCTGGTACGCGACCACGCCCGGCCACGCCTTCGCGCTGCGGCAGGGCGCGCACGCCGGGCGGCTGGTGGTCCCGGCCAACCATTCGCTGCCGCCCAGCGGGCAGGACAACGGCACCGAGGGCAAGTACAACGGCGGCCACTCCCTGCTGAGCGACGACGGCGGTCAGACCTGGCGCATCGGCTACGTCGACGACAACCCCGACGGATACGTCAACGTCAACGAGACCACCGGCACCGAGTTGCCCGGCGGACGCGTCTACTTCAACACCCGTACCGAGTCCACCGCGCCCGGCACCAGGGCCGACGCCTACTCCGCCGACGGCGGCCAGACGCTGGAGCACCCCTTCCGTCCGCAGGCCGGGCTGGTCGGCCCGGTGGTGGAGGGCAGCGTGTTGTGGTGCGAGTCGCCGGAGGTGCTGCTGTTCTCCGGGCCTGCGGCTCCCGACGCGCGGGCCCTGATGACCGTACGCGCCAGCGACGACCACGGTGTCACGTGGCGGGTGGCGCATACGGTGTCCGGGTTGCCGGCCGCCTACTCCGACCTGGTGCGGATCGACGCCGACACGGTGGGCCTGCTGTTCGAGACGGGGAACCTCGGCCCGTACGAGAGCATCGCCTTCCGCCGCCTCCCGATCGCGGAGTTGGCCGCCCCCAAATAGCCTGCCCTGTCTCGGCGGGCAGCACAGGTAGCCCGCACGTGCACTGCCCGGTGGTCATCCGCAGGTGTGGGTGGTGCCGGTTGTTAGCGGCCGTTCCGCGTGTCGTTCCCCCGCCAGGGTTCTGCCTCTGGAAGGCGAGCGTGGTGGCAGTCGGCGTGGGCGTGCGGACGGTTGGGGTGGTTCGCCGTCGTGGGAGGGTGTCATGGGGCGCCCAGGGTGATGAGCGGGTTGGGCAGGCTGGTCCAGGAGTCGCCCGGTGGGGCGCCTTCCAGGCGGGCGAGCAGGTGCGCCTTGACCGTGATCCGTTCCGCGAACAGGGCCCGTACGTCCGGGGCGGGCAGCGCCGTGCACGCCTGCCGCGCGGCGGTGGCCACCACCTCCCACAGTCGCGCCTCCACGTCCCGGTCGCCCTGCCCGAACAGCGAGACCAGGCTGCCGAACGTGGTGCCGACCAGCGAGCCGAAGAGCTTGGCGTGCAGTACGGCCGGGTCGTCGCTGAGCAGCCGGGCGCTGACGGGCGGGACCTCGACGCCGTTGCGGGCCAGCCTGGCGGGGCTGATCCGGACGTCGGCCAGATCGCGGTAGATCAGCCGGTACGCAAGCCCGTCCCCGCCCAGGGCGACCACCAGGTTCTGGCCGTGGGCCTCCAGCGCCACGCCGAACGACAGCAGGCGCAGCGCGTTCTCCCAGGCCAGACGGGCGAACGCGGCCAGCCACGCGAACGGGTCGGGCACCATCGCCCGGCTGAGCGCCGCGACCGGCAGGACGGTGCCCGCCTCGGGCGTGGGCTCCCGCAGCAGGACCGACAGGTCGGCGCTGTGCTCGCCGTTCACCGCCCCGGCGGCCCCGGCCAGGTAGCGGGCCGTGCGCAGCCCGCCGCCGCAGCGCACGGACACGGTGGTGAGCAGGTCCGACAGGGGGACGCAGTCGCGTACCGAGCCGGGGGAGATGTCCCTGATCCCCGAGGTCATGCGCGTGCTGAACGCCGTCTTGAGATGCGGGCCGCCGTCCAGCGGGGAGAGCGTGCGTACGGACATGAGCGGGCGGGCCGGGATAACCCCGATCGCGTACGGGCGCAGGCCCAGCCCCGGCAGGACGTGCCTGGTCTGCCAGGGGTGTACGGGCAGCAGCAGCTGGTCCCCGTCCCTGAGCGAGTCCGGCCACGGGCCGGTGACCAGGCACTCCTTGGAGGGCAGCGCCAGCAGGTCGAGGGCGACGACGGGGCGGTGTTCGGGCATGTACGCGAGTTGCTCGGCGACGGAGACCCCCGGGCGGTTGCGGCAACCCGGGTGATAGGGATGCCCGTCCACCACGCTCTGCTCGAAGTCCTCCAGGGACGCGGTCGAATCCTTCAGGTTCGCGGCCGATGGGGGCGTGGGTCCGTCCAGGGGTGCGGCCGATCGGCGTCTCATCGGTGCGGCTGATGGGAGCCAGGCGCCCTCCGACGGCACGGAGAGCGAGAAGGCGTCCGGTGGCGTGGTGGGGCGGCGGGGAGGCCGGTCAGAGGGCGCGGACGAACGGTTGGCGGCGCGGGACAGGGCCAGGGAGGCGACGCTGTTGTCGAGATCCTCGATCAGGCGGGCGGTGCCGGGCAGGGCGAGGGCGGCCAGCAGTTCGGCGGGGTGCGTGTGGGGCAGGCCGTCCAGCCGGAGCACGGCCTCGCCCCCCACGTCGTACGGCCGCCGCGCCCGCCCCGTGAGCCGACGCCCGTCGGCCAGCACCACACAGCCGGGGCCGGTCGCGGCCAGGCCGGGCAGCGGCTCGTACAGCAGGCCCCGCCACAGCCGTCCCAGGACGGCGGCGCGCGCGCCGGGCAGCGCCTCGGCGTACGCGTCGGAAAGATCGGGACGCACGAGGGCCAGTTCGGCGGCGAACTCCCCCTCCATCCGCCTCATAATTCCCACCTTCCCCGGTAACACGCCTGATAGCTAGCCTTTGGGCACCAGCGGGGACACAGGGTAGGAGTAGGGTCGCCATGGCATCTACAGAACGCCTCCTGCCACCCCTCGGGCCGGAGCGGGAGGCCCCGACGGAAGCCTCGGCGCAAGCCTCGACGGAGGCTTCTGCGGAGGCTGAGGCGCTCGCGGTGACGGCGCTGCTGAACTGCCTGCTCAGGGAGGTGGCCCTGCCCGCCGAGCCTGGTGCTTTCCTGCTGCCCGCGACCGGACGCGTGCTGCGTACCGGCGGTGCGCGCTACCCGGCCGACCCCGCCCTTCTGACCCAGGACGGCTGGCGTCCGCTGGCGCTGCCCGACCTGGTGGCGCTGACGGCCGCCGAACTGCGCGCGGGCACGGGGGTCGCCAACGACACGCTGGCGGCCGAGATTCTGCACAGCCGCGACGTCACGGCCGCGCTGCTGGCGGCCAGGCGGACCGGGGTGCCGCCCGCGGATCCGTACCTGGTGTCGGAGCAGGCGCTCGTGGCGGGGCACCGCTATCACCCCGCGCCCAAGGCCCGCGGCGGGGCGGGGCCAGGGGCGTGGCTGCGGTACTCGCCCGAGGCGCGTACGAGCTTCGCCCTGCCGCTGCTCGGCGTGCCCGCTGCGGACCTGGTGGACGAGGGGGACACGAGCGCCCTGGACCGGCTCGGCGGCCCGCCAGGCGACGGCCTGACGCTCCTGCCCGCCCATCCCTGGCAGGTGGAACTGCTCGGCGGCCTGCGCGACGGCCCCCTGCGCCACCTGGGCGTCACGGCGGTCACCGCCGTCCCCACGGCGTCGATCCGCACCGTGTACCTGCCGGAGGCGGACCTGTTCTGCAAGTTCAGCCTGGACGTGCGGATCACGAACGACGTACGCCGTCTATGGCTGTCCGACCTGCGCCACCTCCCGTTGGTCGCGGCCCTGGTGGACGCGGCCTTCGACGACCTGCCCGGCCACCTGCCGCGTCCCTCCGTGCTGCGCGACCGCGGCTACCGCGGTGCGGAGCTGGACGGGGACGGGGGCGAGGCGCTGGCCGTGATCGTCCGCGACGGGCTGGGCGAGCATCTGCGCCCGGGGCTGACCGCGCTGCTGGCGGCCGGGATCAGCGAGGGGTTCCCCGGCAACCCGCTCGACGGCCTGGACGAGGACGGGGCCCTCGTCTGGTGGGAACGGTACCTGGAGCACGTGGTGCCCCCGGTCCTGCACGCGTACCTGCGGCATGGGGTCGTGCTCGAATGCCACCTGCAGAACGTGCTCATCGCGGTGGACGCGGCCGGTCTGCCCGCGCAGGCGTTGTTCCGCGACCACGAGGGCGTCAAGCTCGTCGCCGAGCGGCACCCGGGGCTGAGCGCGCCCGTGCTGAGCGGCGTACGGGCGTGGGAGCGGCTGGTGTACTGCCTGGTGACCAACAACCTCTGCGAGATCGCCGGTGCGGTGGCGGCCCGCCATCCCCGGCTGGGTCCGGAGTTGTGGGCGCGGGCGAGGGCCGTGTTCGCGGCCGCGGGCAAGGACCACGGGGATCCGCCGGAGCTGCGCGACCTGCTGGCCGCCACGCACGTACCGGCCAAGGCGAACCTCCTGCTGCGCTGGCTGGACGCCGACGGCGCGGCCATGCGGTGGGTGCCCATCCCCAACCCGTTGAGACTCTTTACGGCCTAAGCTATTCTCGCTCCCATCAATTCTTTACGTCGTAATGAGTTAGGGGGGACGATGGTCGAGGCGACACTGCACGACGGGAACACCATCGAGGTGGAGGTGTCCGGCTCGGGCCCGGTCGTGCTGCTGCCCGTCGATCCACAGCCTGTGGAGGGCGAGCAGGCCGAGGAGATGCGGAAGTGGGGCAACGACCCGGCGCTCGGACGTTCGCTGATCGACGGGCTCAGCGACGCCTTCCGGGTGGTGGCCTTCGACTACCAGGGGCACGTCATGAGCACGCCCAAGCCCGCCACGCTCACGCCCGGCAACGTCGTGCGTGACCTGCTGGCGGTGGCCGACGCGGTGGGGGCCGAGCGGTTCGCGTACTACGGGTACTCGTGGCTGGCGCTCAGCGGGCTGCAGCTCGCGATCCGGACCGATCGGCTGACCGCGCTCGTGATGGGCGGGTTCCCGCCGTACGGGGGGCCGTACGCGGAGATGTTGCGCGTCACCACGGCCACGTACGAGCTGGCCGCCGCGCCCAAGCCGGTCATCGGGCCCGGCTCCGCCTCGAAGGGCTCCGACGACGCGTACGACTGGTCCTCGGTCGAGGTCACCACGACCGAGGACCAGACCCGGCAGTTCGTCACCCTCTACGAGGGGTTGCGCGGATTCGACGACCGGGCGGCGCGGCTGACCTGCCCGCGGCTGTGCTTCGCGGGCTCCGCCGACCAGATCCAGTACGACGAGCGGTGGGGCGGCGTGCTCGTCGACATCGCGGGACCGCTGGTGCGGCACCGGGCCGAGATGGAGGCGCTGGGCTGGGACGTCGAGGTGCTCGACGGCCTCGACCACATGAGCGCCATGCAGCCGCCCAACGTCCTGCCGGTCCTGCGCCCCTGGCTGGAGCGGACGCTGGCCCAGGATCCCCGGCGGGGAGGGAGCGGGCCAGGGGAGTGAGCGCGGTGATCGGCCCGCCCGGTGCAGCAGCGTCCCTTCGCCGTCCAGCGTGGTCACCACCAGCCGGGCCCCGGTCAACTCCAGCAGGCGCTCGGAGCCGGCCATCAGGTACGCCGCGGCGCAGCGAGAAGCCACCCCGTTTACGGGGGTGGAGGAGTCACGAGAAGCGAATACCAGCATCGGACCAGCTCAAACCCGGCATTGCTCAAGTTATGGACGCCAGGTCTCTGGGTAGCCAGCCCGCTATGCACGGCCCTTCGGACCTCCACCCGCTCGCCCCGGCCGGCGAGGCGCACGCCCCGGCCGGGGCGGCGGCGCTGGTGGACGGTGTGCGGCGGATCGCCGTCCTGCGGGCCAACGCGCTCGGCGACTACCTCATGGCCGTCCCTGCCCTGGAGGCGCTCAAACGGGCCTACCCCGGCGCGCGCCTGACGTTGCTGGGCAGGGCCTGGCACGCCGAGTTCCTCACGGGCCGTCCTGGGCCGGTGGACGACGTGGTCGCGCTGCCGCCGATCTCGGGCGTGTCCACTCCCGAGATCGGGCGCCCGGTGCCCGACGGGTTGTGCGAGGAGTTGCGGGAGCGGGGCTTCGACCTGGCCGTGCAGATCCACGGGGGCGGACGCTTCTCCAACCCGTTCGTCCGGCGGCTGGGGGCGCGGGTGACCGCGGGGATGCGGGCGCCGGGCGCGGAGAGCCTGGACCGCTGGGTGCCGTACACGGACTACCACCACGAGACCTTGCGCTTCCTTCAGGTCGCGGCGCTGGTCGGCGCGGTGGGGAACGGGCTGGAGCCGCGGGTCGAGGTCACCGCGGACGACCGCGCCGAGCTGGCCCGCGCGCTCGGGCACCCGCCTCCCGGGCTGGTGGCCGTGCACCCGGGTGCGAGCGATCCCCGGCGGCGCTGGCCGGTGGAGCGGTTCGCCGAGGTGGCCGACCGGTGCGGCCGTCCCGTCGTCGTGACCGGTACGCGGGCGGAGCAGGACCTGGTCATGGGCGTGGTCGCGGCCATGCGCCGCCCCGCGATCCCGGTCGTCGGCGCGCTTGGCATCGGCGGGCTGGCCGCCCTGTACGAGGGCTGCGACCTGCTGATCGCCAACGACACGGGCCCGCGCCACCTGGCCGCGGCCGTCGGCACGCCCACGGTGGCCGTCTACTGGTGCGGCAACCTGATCAACGCGGGCCCGCTCAGCAGGACCGCGCACCGGCCGCTGGTCTCGTGGACCACGGCCTGCCCGCGCTGCGGCGCCGGCGGCGTGGAACCGCGCGCCGAACGTTGCCCGCACGACGAGTCGTGGGTGCGCGACGTCTCGGTGGACATGGTGAGGGAGCAGGCAGAAGACCTGCTCTCGGGAACTCGGGGGGATGGAAGATGACCGATCGCGCCGTGCTCGACGAGTTGCGCCAGGCCATCGACGAGGCGTTCCACGGACGCGAACGGGTGGCGATGAGGGAGGTGTACTCGCAGGTCTCCCAGCACGTAGGTCTGTCGGCCGACGTGCTGACGCACCTCAACGAGCTGCCCGAGGGCGCCTACGACAAGCGGGAGCTGACCGAGGCGATCAACGAGGTGATCACCCGCCGGGGCGAGCAGGACACGCTCGGGCTGCTGGAGGTGCCCAGGCAGGCCGGTCCGCCGGAGGGGCCGCGGGCCGTGCGCGACGAGGCGGCGCGGGGAGGTCTCCGCGAGCCGGACGACGACGACCCCGATCTGATGCGCTAGAGGACGTCACGCGGGCCCGACTTTTTTGACCGATCGTTCTCGATAATGTTAGCGTCTGCGACCGTGGCAAGAACCAAGGAGTTCGACCCCGAGGTGGCGCTGCAGCGGGCGCTGGAGCTGTTCTGGGAGCGCGGCTACGAGGCGACCTCGATGGCCGACCTCGTGGAGCGCCTCGGTGTCGCGCGGGCGAGCATCTACGCGACCTTCGGCGGCAAGCGCGAGCTGTACCTCAAGGCGCTCGAGCGCTACCTGGGGCAGCGCGACGTGGTCGGCCCGCTGTCCCAGCCGGGGCCCGCGCTGCCCGCCATCCGCGCCTTCCTCGACTCGTACGTGGCCGAATGCCTCGCCGACGAGCTGCGGCGGGGCTGCATGGTGGTCAACACGGCGGTCGAGTTCGCCACCCGCGACGCGACCGTGCTGGCGAAGGTGGCGTCGAGCTGGGCGGGGATGGAGGCCGCGCTGGCCGGCGCCCTGGTGCGGGCGCGCGCCCAGGGGGAGATCCCGGCGGGCAAGGACCCGTACGCGCTGGCCAGGTTCCTGCTCGTGCTGGTCCAGGGTCTCAGGGTGCTCGGCAGGGCCGACCCCGACCCGCGCAGGCTGCGTGACGCGGTCGACCAGGCCATGAAAACTGTCGAAATTTGAGAACGATTGGTATGGAATAATGGCGAGACGTTTCGAGGGGAAGGTCGCGCTCGTCACGGGCGCGAGCGGGGTCGTGGGCCGCGCGGCCGCACTGGCGTACGCGCGGGAGGGCGCGGCGGTGCTGGCCGCCGGGCGTGACGCGGCCAGGCTGGCGGAGGTCGTGAAGCTGGCGGAGGAGGGCGGCGGGCGGGCGAGCGCGTTCGTCGTCGACCTGACCCGCTCGGCCGAGGCCGCCGCCATGGTCGAGGCCGCGGTCTCCCGCTACGGCGGGCTCGACGTGGCGCTCAACGCGGCCGGGATCTTCGGCACGCTGGCGCCGCTGGCCGACTACGACGAGGACACGTGGGACGAGGTGCTCGCGGTCAACCTCAAGGGCGTGTACCTGTCGATGAAGCACGAGATCGGCCACATGCGGGCGCACGGTGGCGGGGCCGTGGTCAACGTGTCCTCCAACCTCGGGGCGCATTGGCGCCTGGCCGGGGCGAGCGCGTACGCGGCGTCGAAGGCCGCGGTGAGCGTCCTGACCCGGGCGGCGGCCCGCGACCACATCGCCGACGGCGTACGCGTCAACGCCATCAGTCCCGGCCCGATCGACTCGCCCATGTCCCTGGGTCCCGGCGAGACCCCGCGGGACCGCGACGAGCGCATGAGGGACGCGCTCCCGATCGGCCGGGTGGCGACTCCCGAGGAGATCGCCGCCGCGGCGTTGTGGCTGTCGTCCTCCGAGTCGAACTTCGTGGTGGGGGCCGACCACGTGATCGACGGCGGCGCCACCGCCTGAGCCGACGTGAAGACGGCCCGCGCCCGGGAAGCGGAGGGAGGTGGGCGCGGGCCGTGCTGGGGGTTCGCTCAGAGGCGGCTGATGCGTACCGCGTCGGCGATCACGAGACCGGTGCCCGAGGTCCACCGGCTCACGCCGACCACGTTGTACGTGCCCGCGCTGAGCGAGAAGGTGCCGATGCTGCGCCAGGCTCCGCCGCCTGATCGCTGATCGACGTAGACGGTCTGGTTACCGCCCGAGGCCGCCACGATGTACGGCGCCGAGCTGTTGTACCCGGGATCGCCCGGATACCAGACCTCGACCTGATAGTTGCCGGCGCTCGGGATCGTCGCCGAGTACCACGCCGGGTCGCTGGAGGCGACCGGGTCGGCGAAGCGGTAGTCGGCGCCGTGACGCTGGCTGGAGTAGGTGGAGGTGCCCCAGTTGGCGCTGGCGGTGAACTGGCCGGAGGTGGCGTTGTCGACCGTGGTCTGCCACGTGGGCTCGCCGCCGCCACCGGTCACGTAGCCCATGAACTTGGTCCAGTTCCAGTTCGGGCCCGGGTCGGTGTGGGTCGCGCCGGGCACCTCGTTGTGGCCGACGATGCCGGTCCGGGTCTTCGGGATGCCGTACTTCTCGCAGAGCGCCTTCGTCAGCGCCGCCGAGGCCCGGTACATCGCGTCGGTGAACCACGAGGCGTCGTTGACGAAGCCCTCGTGCTCGATGCCGATCGAGCGGTTGTTGTAGCTGGAGTTGCCGGCGTGCCAGGCGACGTCCTTGTCCCGCACCATCTGCGTGATCGCGCCGTTGGAGGACTTGACCACGTAGTGCGCGGAGACCTGGGCACTGGGGTTCTGGAACCAGGAGATGGTTCCGGCGTAGGAGCCCTGGGTGACGTGGATGACCACCCGGTCGATGTTGTAGCTGGTCTCCCGGTTGGAGACGCGGTAGTTGCTGGTGCTGGCCGCGACCCAGGCGGCCGGCGGGTAGTCGGGGCTGGCCACGGCGGCCTGCGCGTTCAGGTCGCGGGCCTTGGCGTACTCGCCGCGGTCGGCGGTGACCTCCTGCGGCTTGACCTGGATGCCGCGCAGGTCGATGCCGAGGCCGAGCTGCTCGTAGACGGCGTCGGCGTACAGGCGGGCCAGCTCTGGGGAGGAGGCGTTGCCGTAGGCGGCCACGGCCTGGTACCAGCGGCCGAGGTCCTTCCTGGCGGTCTCGTCGAGGCCCAGCTTGTCGGCGTGGGCGCGCAGCACGGCCGCGCCGCCGAGGACGTTGGCCTCGTCGTCGATCTTGAGCTTGTCGGCCGCGATCCCGGTGAGCTCGGCGGCCTTCTCAAGAGAGTGGTTGGTCGGGTTGCTGACCAGGTGCATCACGCCGTAGCCGCCGCTGGCGCTGGGCTCGCCGCCGTGACCGTCGAGATGGGTCTCGGCGTAGGAGAGCGCGACCAGCAGGTCACGCGGTACGTCGTGCGCGGCGGCCGCCTTGGCGAAGGCCGCGGCCAGTGCGGGCTCCTTGACCTGAGTCGTCTCTGACCAGGCAGGACGGCCTGAGACGAGTAGGAGGAGGGCGAGCATCGAGGTGGCGAGGGCTGCTAATCGCATGCGGGCGAGAGTCATGGGTGCTCCTCGTTCACAGGTGACGGGGTGCACGTTACGACAGCCATTGACTAATGTCGATAATTGACATTACTTCGCTGTTAGGTGAAACTTTCCGCCCCGCCCCCGGCGTCGCCTCAAAGATTGGGCCCCCCGGAAGTCCTGAAAACTATTGCGCATTCATGTGGATGCGCTGAAACTTCCCTTCGTGACCGCCTTCCTGCGTACCGTCCTGGCGGCGATCACCGCCGCTCTCGTCAGTATCGTGGCCCCTACTCCCGCCCCAGCCCAAGCCTCCTCCGTCGCCTGCGCGACCGATCCCGCAACGCCCAAACGGCAGCTCAGGGCGATGTGGATCTCCTCCGTGGCGAACATCGACTGGCCCAGCCGCACGGGGCTGAGCGTGTCGGCGCAGCAGGCCGAGTTCCGTGCCTGGCTCGACCTGGCCGTGGCCAAGCGCATGAACGCCGTGATCGTGCAGGTCAGGCCGACGGCCGACGCGTTCTGGCCGTCGCCGTACGAGCCGTGGTCGCAGTGGCTCACCGGCACCCAGGGCGGCAACCCGGGCTACGACCCGCTGGCCTTCATGGTCAGCGAGGCCCATGCCAGGAACCTGGAGTTTCACGCCTGGTTCAACCCGTACCGGATCGCCAATCACGACGACCCGTCCAGGCTGGTGTCCACACACCCGGCGCGGCAACATCCCGACTGGCGTTTCGCCTACGGCGGCAAGCTTTACTACAACCCGGGCATTCCGCAGGTCCGCGACTTCATCGAAGACGCGATCATGGATGCCGTCTCCCGGTACGACGTGGACGGCGTCCACCTCGACGACTATTTCTACCCCTATCCGGTGAGCGGCCAGGCCATTCCCGACTCCGCCACATACGCCCAGTACGGCGGCTCCTTCTCCAACATCGCCGACTGGCGGCGCGACAACGTCAACCTCCTCGTCCGCGAGCTCGACCAGCGCATCCACGCGGCCAAGCCGCACGTGACGTTCGGGATCAGCCCGTTCGGCATCTGGCGCAACGCCGGCACCGACCCGCTGGGCTCGCGCACCTCGGGGCTGCAGTCGTACGACGCGATCTACGCCGACAGCCGCCAGTGGGTCAAGCAGGGCTGGGTGGACTACCTCGCGCCGCAGATCTACTGGCACATCGGCTTCGCCACGGCCCCGTACGAGGTGCTCACCGCCTGGTGGTCGGACGTGGTCAGGGGCACCGGCGTGCAACTCGTCGTCGGACAGGCCGCCTACCGCGCGGGCGCCTCCGGGCAGGAGGCCGCCTGGCAGGACCCGGCCGAGCTGAGCGACCACCTCACCGACAACAGGCGCCATCCCGAGGTCGTCGGTGACGTCTACTTCAGCGCCAAGGACGTCAAGGCCGACCGGATCGGCGCGATCACCAGGCTGGTCAACACCCACTACGGCAAACCCGCGCTGCTGCCCGCCCGCGGCACGGCGGCGGCCCCTGGCGTGCCCTCGATCACGTCGGCCACCCGGGTCTCGAACGGCGTGCAGCTCGCCTGGACGGGCTCGGCCACCGCGTACGCCGTCCACCGGGTGGACGGCAGCCCGTCGGCCGCCGACCCGTGCTTCTTCGCCGACGCCCGCAACCTGGTCGGTACGACCCGGCAGAAGACGCTCACCGACACCACCGCCACCGGGTCGGCCTACACCTATTACGTGACCGCGCTCAACCGCACCCACCAGGAGAGCGGTCCGAGCGCGGGCAGGGCGGTGGGCACGGGCGGCGGCACGTTCAGCGTGGTGGTGGACAACGCAGAGGCCGGGTTCTCGGCGGGCTCCGCCTGGGGCACCTCCACCTACTCCACCCAGCTCCACGGCACCGACTACCGCTTCGCCGAGCCGGTCGCGGCCAGCGACCCGGCCTGGTTCAGTGCGGCCGTTCCGAGCGCGGGCAGCTACCGGGTGGAGGTGTGGTATCCGGCCAACTCCGGCTACAACAGCGCGACGCCGTACGTGGTGGCGGCCTCGGGCGGGAACCAGACGGTCACCGTCGACCAGCGCACGGGCGGTGGGGCCTGGCGCAGCCTGGGCACCTTCTCGCTCAACGCGGGCACGTACAACGTGGTCGGGGTGAGCCGGTGGACCTCGGGCACCGGTCTCGTGATCGCCGACGCCGTCCGCCTCACCAGGCTCTGACCGGCCGAGGCCCTGTCACGGGGTGTAGATCAGGGAGAGGAAGCGCACCAGGATCGTCTCCCTCGTCGCGGCGGGCAGGGCGTCCAGGACGGTGTTGACCACCGCCATCTCCGGTTGTCCCGCGCCTGGCCGCAGGTCCACGCCCACCGAGGCGGCGAGGGAGGCGAAGGTGGCGTCGTCCAGCGACTCCAGGTCCAGCCCCGCCACCAGCTCCACCAGCCCGTCGGGGAGCGTGGCGGGGCCGCGCCGGCGGGCGGCCTCGGCCGACTCGGCGATCACCTTCAGCATGGCCTCCACCCCGGCCAGTGTGACCCCGGTGACCGTGATGTGCAGGTTGGCCGGGATGCCGGCGTAGGAGAGCTGCGGCTGCAGGAACCAGCCCCGTGCCCGTGCCTCGTCGGCCAGCACGAACACGTCCACCCCGTCACCCGCGAAGGCCACCAGCGACGACTGCGGCTCGCCCAGCACCCGCAGCCCCGGGATCGCGGCCAGGCCCTGGCGTAATCTCGCCGTCGCCGCCAGCGTGGCCCGGCCCAGGTCCGCGTACCCTTCCCGGCCCAGCGCCTGCAACGTCGCCCACGCGCCGCCGAGCGGCCCGGCCGACCGGGAGCTCTGCACGGTCGCGTTGATGATCGTGTAGCCCGGCCAGGCCGCCGAGGCGAAGTACGCCCCGCGCCGCATCGCCGGGTCGGCGAACAGCAGGACGGAGGCCCCCTTGGGCGCGTACCCGAACTTGTGCAGGTCGCAGGAGATCGACGTGACCCCGGGCACCGACAGGTCGAACGGCGGCACCTCCGCCCCCGCCTCGCGTAACCACGGCAGCAGCCACCCGCCCACGCAGGCGTCCACGTGGCAGGGCAGGCCGGCCGCCGCGGCCACGGCAGCGACCTCCTCGACGGGGTCGATCACGCCCTGCGGGTAGGACGGCGCGGAGACGGCGACCAGGATCGTGTCCTCGTCGATCGCCGCCGCGACGTCGCCCGGCCGCACCCGGTACGACTCCAGGTCCACCGGCACGGCCACGACCTCGACGCCCAGGTAGTGGGCCGCCTTGTGGAAGGCGGGGTGGGCGGTGACCGGCAGCACGAGGTTCGGGCGGGTCCCGGCGGCCGGGTCACGGGCGGCGTTCGGGCGGGTCCTGGCGGCCAGGTCGCGGGCGGCCTTGACGGCCAGCATGATCGACTCGGTGCCGCCGCTGGTGAAGACGCCGTGGCCGCCTCCGAGCAGGTCCGCGACCGCGCCGACGACCTGCCGCTCCATCTCGACCACGCTGGGGAACGCGGTCGGGTCGAGGCAGTTGACCTCCAGCATCTCCAGGTAGGCCCGGGTGGCGGCGTCGTGCACCTCGGGCCGCCCGGTGTCGTAGACGTAGGCGGTCACCTGGCCGCCGCGTACGGGCAGGTCGTGCTGCTTGAGCCGGGCCAGCTCCGCCAGCAGGTCTTCTGCGGCCCTTCCGGTCGTGGGCAGGTACACGGGCTCTCCTGTCTGCGTGGCCGTCAGCGGGGGTCGCCGGGCAGGCCGAGCGTACGGTGCAACGACTGGTGCAGGTGGGCGCGGAAGCGGCGCAGCGCGGCCCGGTCGCCGGCGCCCCTGCGGCGGCCCCTGGCGTCCAGCACGCCGCCCTTGGCGAAGCCGTGCACCGCCCAGATGACCGTCCACACGGTGTACTCGAGGTCGGCCTCGGCGCGGATCGTCCCGGCCTCGACCGCGGGGCGCAGCGCCTCGGTGACGGCGGCCATCAGCGGCAGGACGTACTGGCGTTCCAGCTCGGAGATGTCGCTCGCGTCGGACAGCCAGCGGTGCATCCACAGGGCGGGCACCTCGGGGTTGTCCACGCAGAAGTCGAGGTAGTCGTCGGCCACCCGGTGGATGGCGGCCACGGGGTCGTCGCCCGGCAGCCTGGCGAGCGCGGCCTCCAGCGCCGCCTTCTCCGCTCGGTGCGCGGCCTCCATGACCGCGAGGTACAGCTCCCGCTTGCCGCCCACGTGGTAGTTGACGGTGGCGATGTTCAGACCGGCGGCCTCGGCGATCTGCCGCGTGGAGGTGCCGTCGTAGCCGAGGGCCGCGAAGAGTTGCGTGGCGACCTTGAGGATCAGGCCGGCTTGTGCGCTCTCGCCGGGGGTCATGCGACCGAAGGTAGTTCCGCCGCGCCTAGCCGGTCAATCACTTGATGGAGAACTTTGCCCGGATCTGCTGCTCCGCATCACGCCACCCCCGTGTCGTCGTCCACGGCGGCAGGGCCGTCGGGCCCCCAGCGGGTCAGCACCACACGGTGCCCGACCTGCGCCCCGGTGCTCGGGTCGATCCTGAACGCGCCGAACAGCGTGGTGGTCTCCAGCGCGGCGGCGGCCGACCACAACGCCTCCCGCCCGGTGCTCCCCGACACGGCGGCACAGTGCGTGGCCAGGATCGCCGCGGCGGCGGCCTGGACGGCCGGGTAGCCGGGCGGCGTCCGGTACGCGGTGAGGAAGTCGCGCTCCGAGACCCCGAGGGCCGCCTCGCCTTCGACGCCCGGAAACCACTGGCCCACGCCGTAGACCCCGCACGGATCGCGGACGGCCGCGCCGAACTCCCGCACCCCGGCCGCCACGGCGCACACCCGTCCCGGCACCCGGACCCGGCCGAGCAGCTCGACCTCCTCCTCGAAGGACCCGGCGCACAGCAGGTTCCACGACCCGCCGGGCGGGGCCTCGTACGTCACCGGGAGGCCGAGCGCCTTCGCGCGGAGCCGCGCTCCGGTGGCCACCTGGCGGCCGAAGCCGCCCTCGCCGTGCGCGATCCACAACGGGCTCCGGTCGCCGTCGCGGGCGAGGAGGCGGAGGAACGGCTCGGCGTACCGGCTGGCCGGGGTGGGGACGGAGACCACGTGGCCGGGGCGGGCGGCCTCGACGTCGTCGCCCGCCCCGCCGTGGTTCCACACCACGCGGCCCAGCTCCATGGCGACGCGGCCCGCCCTGCGCATGAGCTGCGTCGAGTACGGCCCCAGCAGCAGGTCACACCGTGCCGCCAGGTCCCGCAGCACGCGTTCCAGCACCTCGGGGTCGCTGCGGTCGTCCGCCACGACCAGCTCCGCGGACCTGTCGAACGACTGCCAGACCCCCAGGCCGAGCGCCGCCTGACGGCCGAACCGGGCGTGGCGGCCCGAGAGGGAGAGCGGGGCCCCGACGCGGAGCCGGTTTACGGTCATCCGGTACCCCTGCCCGCCCCGCGTCAGTCAGGCGCCCAGTACTTCTCCATGATCTTCTCAAGCTGCCCCACCACCGGCTTCCAGCTCGCGGGCAGCGTGTACCGGGTGGCCCGCCGCTTGTCGTGGGCCAGCGTGTAGCTGATGAAGTCCGCCCCCTGCGGCCGCCGCTCCGAGGCGCCGACGCGCAGTTTGCTGAGGTGGCCGCGCAGGGTGCGTTCCTCCTTGGCGGTCAGGCACTTGTCGACGGCGGGCCCGGTGCGCCGGGTGAGCCGTACGCAGCCGTTGCCGTAGACGATCACGCGGTCGTCGAACCCCGCGTAGCCGCCCTGCCTGCGCAGGTCCACCAGCACCCGCTTCGCCGTCACCTCGGCCTGCGCCGGGGACATGGACGTGCTCGGCGCCAGCAGGAGCACGGGCAGGAGCACGATTCGCCAGATCTTCATGCCCTCTAAGACGTCTCCCGCCCCCGAACGGCTCACCGCCGACGTGTCCCGTGCCTCAGGGGGAGGCGGGCCGCCACATGGGCCAGAAGAGCGAGCCGTCAGGGAGCGCGAACGGCTCGCGGAGCCGGTAGCCGTGGCGGGCGTACAGGTCGCGGTTGCGCGGGTCGCTGGCCTCCAGGTACGCGGGCAGGCCGCCCACCCGGGCGTGCTGGTACCGGAGCAGGGCGGTGCCGAGCCCCTGGTTCTGCCGGTCGGGGTGCACCGCGAGGAAGGCCAGGTAGTGGTGCGGCTCCGTCGGGTGGTGCTCCTCGAACAGCTCGTCCAGGACGCGGAAGCGGTCTGCCCACTCGCCCGTGGCCTCGGCCATCCGGCGGTCGTATCCGGGCGGAGGGGGCACCGGCGCCATGTGCGGGAACCACACCGCCACCGCCTGCCCCTCGTCCATGAGATGCACCTCGCCGTGCTCGATGGCGTGCTCGACCTGGATCCGGAAGGTGGCCGCCATGACCCGGTGCCGTGCCCTGCGCTCGGGCACCAGGTACGACACGGCCCGCAGCCCGGCGAACGCGGTCGCGATCAACTCGGCCACCTGCTCCGTGTCGGCGGCCGTGGCCAGGCGCACGGCGGGCCGCAGCGCGAACGTGGCCCCCGTGCCCAGATGCCGGACCGGCCACGCCTCGAAGGTCTCCTCCATCGGCCCAGGTCTCCTCTCGTCGCTCATGCGGTGCCCGTCGTTCAGACGTTGCCCGTCGTCCAGAAGGTGTCCATCGTCCAGACGGTGCTCATCGTCCAGATGGTGTCCGTCGCTCATGCGGTGTCCTGGGCGGTGGCCGCCTTGGCGCCCATCCCCACCGCAGCGTAAACGGCGGGCTGCCCGGAACGTAGCACCAGCGCCCACACCACGCCGAGCAGCGCTGCGACGCCGTAGACGACGGGCAGCACCCACGCCAGCGGATCGCCCTCGGGCACGCCGAGCAGGGTCGCGAAGTTGTCCAGCGCCAGCCACACCATCACGGCCAGCGCGATTGCCGCGGGGACGGGGGCCACCACCCGGCGGGAGAGCGCCTCGCCGCTGGGCTCGCGGGCGAAGAAGACGATGATCGCGAGCGAGGTCACGAAGACGAGCAGCAGCACGCCGAACCCGCCGAACGAGCCGCCGTAGAAGAAGAGCTGCACCAGCGGGTCGAGGCCCAGGACGGCGTACACCACGATGACGACCAGCCCGAGCGCGCTCTGCGCGATCGAACCGGCCTGGGGCGCACCGCTGCGCGCCCGCGTGCGGCCGAAGACCGCCGGGAGCACGCGTTCGCGGCCGAGCGCGAAGAAGTAGCGGGCGGTGGTGTTGTGGAAGGAGACCATCGCGGCGAAGACGCTGGTGACGAAGAGCACCCGGGCGATGTCCACCACGACCGAGCCCAGGTGCGCCTCGGCGAGGACGAAGACGGTGTCGGCCTGGTCGCGCCGCGCGGTGGCCACGATGGAGTCGGGGCCGGTGGCGACCGTCATGGCCCAGGACGACAGCGCGTACACGACGGCGACGATGGCCACGGACGCGTACGTCGCGATCGGCACCGTACGCCGCGGCGCCCGGCTCTCCTCCGAGAACACCACCGACGACTCGAACCCGACGAACCCCAGCGTCGCCAGCACCAGCAGCGCCCCCACGCCCGGCACGAACAGCGCGGACGGCGACAGCGCCGCGAAGGACAGGCCCGAGGCGGCCGGGTTCATCAGGTCGGCCAGGTCGAACACCAGGATGACGGCCACCTCGGCGGTCAGCAGCACGGCCAGCAGTCGGCCGTTGACGTCCACGCGCATCACGCCCAGCACCGCGACCAGCGCCCAGGCGACCAGCGAGATCACCCACCAGGCGGGCGCGAGGCCCAGCCACCGCTCCAGCACCGGCGCCGCCGCCGCGCCGAGCGCGCCGTAGAGCCCGACCTGCAGCGCGTTGTACGCGATGAGCGCCACCCAGGCCGCCGCGATGCCCGCGGGACGGCCGAGGCCCCGGGTGACGTAGGTGTAGAACGCCCCGGCGTTGGCCATGTGCCGGGCCATCGCCACGTACCCGATCGCGAACACCGACAGCACCGCCCCCACCACCAGGAAGGCGATCGGCAGCCCGGTGATCCCGGTGACGGCGTAACCGGTGGTGACGACCCCGGCGACGACGGTGAGCGGCGCGGCGGCCGACAGGACGAAGTAGACGACCGTGGGCGCGCCGAGGCGGTCGGCGGCGAGGGCGCCGGCGACCGGGTCGGGCACGGTGCCGGTTCGTGCGGTACGCGTCATGATCCTTCCAGGGGGTGTGGGGTCAGGTGCGGTAGGTGAGCACGGAGTCGCCCACGGCGGCGTGGACCTGGCGGCTCAGGTCGCGCAGCGGCTGGGGCATGGTGGCCAGCAGCGTGGTCAGGTAGTCGCGGGAGGCCCGCCGGTTGTCGGGGTCGTCGAGCACGGTGTCGGTCAGGTCGCAGGCGTCCACGAGCGTGGCCAGCGCCATGTCCTGCGGCGAGAGCGGACGGCACTGCCCGAGCGCCAGCCGCAGCCGGGTCGCGGGCCACACGGCGTGGCTGAAGTCCGTGGCGAAAAAGCGGAATTTCTGGCGTTTGAGTAGTCTGCGGGATTCGCGTTCCAGTAATCCGGCGGTCAGCAGCCGTCCGCTCACCTCCTCGAGTGAACGTTGCGCGAGATAGGCCAGCCAGGTGCGCACGTCGGTATGGTGCGGCGAATTCCCGAGATCCGCCAGCGCCCTGTCGGCCACGCTCTCCTTGACCGGCCGCGAGTCGGACATGTGCAGCCGCACGCCGCGTACGACGATCCGCCGGTGCAGCACCAGCTCACCGAGCAGCGCCCCGGCCAGGCCCAACGCAATCCCCTGTACGTGCAGACGGGGTTTGCCCGTGCCGGTGGTGTCCCAGGAGACCAAGAAGAAATCATCGGCAAGCACCTTGAATCGGTCCGCTCACTATCGCCTATAAAGGACAACCGGCTATCGGCCGGACGGGCGTGAAGTCGCCAGCGGAAATATCTACCAAGAACATCGGGGCGCGGGTAGACCCATTTGCAGGCAAGGTGCTGATACGGGTGGCATTAATGCTCAATAAGATGATTTATCCGTATTAGGGGCAGCATAGGGGTGCGTGTCGTGGGAATCCAGCGCCGCGCCCGGTACGGTCGATGCCATGGGCGCCTACCGCACCGGAGCCGCGGCACTGGTCGCACTGACCGTGGCGACCGCGCTGGCCGCCGGCTGCGGCGGCGACGCGCTGCCCGCCGCCCGGGACACGGCGCGAGAGGCGGCGCGGGAGGCGGCCGGGGATCCGGCGCGGGAAACGGTCCCGGAGACGACCCCGGAAACGGTCCCAAAGACGACCCCGGAATCGGTCCCTGAGACGGTGCCGCCCGCCTCGCCGACTCCCGCGCAGTCGGCCGCGGCGAGCCCGCTGGCGGGGAAGACCGTGGTGATCGACCCGGGCCACAACGGCGGCAACGCCTCCCACCCCAAGGAGATCAACCGCCAGGTCGACGTCATCACCGGCCGCAAGCCGTGCAACACCACCGGCACCGCGACCGACGCCGGCTACCCGGAGCACGCCTTCGCCTGGGACGTCGCCGGCCGCCTCAAGCAGCTCCTCGAAGGCATGGGCGCCAGGGTCGTGCTCACCCGGCCCAGCGACACGGGCGTCGGCCCCTGCGTCACCGAGCGCGCCGCCATCGGCAACGAGGCCAGGGCCGACGCGGTGCTCTCGATCCACGGCGACGGCGCCGCGCCGAGCGGGCACGGCTTCCACGTGATCATGCCGGGGCTGCTGCCCGGCCACAACGACGGCGTGGTCAAGCCCGCGCGCCGGCTGGGCCACGACATCCGCGACGCCTTCCGCGCCGGCACGGGCCTGCCGTACGCCACCTACATCGCGCGCGACGGCTTGGAGACCCGTACCGACCTGGGCGGGCTCAACCTGTCGAAGCGCCCGGCGGTCTTCGTCGAGTGCGGCAACATGCGCAACCGGGGCGACGCCGCCAAGATGTCCGCCCCCGCCTTCCGGCAGCGCATGGCCGCCGCGCTGGCCGACGGGCTCAGGCGGTTCCTGGGGTAGCCGCCTCCGGCGCGGCGTACGCGCGCAGGAACGCCGTCACCGCGGCCTGCGAGAGGTGTTCGAGGTCGGCCTCCGTGTAGTGCCGGGTGCCGCCGCCCCAGAACATGACCTTGTTCACCGGGACCCACAGCAGCAGGCCCACGAAGTGCTCGGCGGCCAGGCGCGGGTCGTCCGTGTGAAGGAGCCCGCGCTCGGCCAATCGCCGGAAGGCGGTGGCCATGGTCTCCAGCGAACGTTCGAAGCCCTGCTCGTACCAGGTGCGGCCGAGGTCGGGGAAGCGGTCGGCCTCCGCGATCACCAGCCTGCGCAGGCGGAGCAGGTCGGGCGCCATGAGCTGGTCGAGGAAGCGGCGGGCCAGCTCGCCGAGGTCCTCGCGCAGGTTCTCGCTGTCGTCGAGGGCCACCGTGATCATCTTGGTCAGCCCCTCCACCTGGCCGGTGGTGTCCAGGATGATGCTGGTGAAGAGCTGCTCCTTGTCGGTGAAGTGCTTGTAGACGGTCTGTTTCGACACGGCCGCCAGTGCGGCGACCTCGTCCATGCTGGTGCCGACGTAGCCGTTGCGCAGGAAGACCGGGCGGGCCGCCTCCATGATCTGCCTGCGCTTGCGTGCCGTGCGGGTGTCCTCTTCCGCTGCCATGACCGCCCTTTCCTCGTTCGAGCAAACAGTACTAGACAGTTCCGTACCGGCGTGAGTACTGTACCGTCTAGTTCCAGCGACTGACAGGGGTGGACACGTCATGAGTGATCTTCAGCAGCGGGTGCAGGAAGCGGCGGACAGGCTGGTCGAGTCCGGCGAGGAGCGTGGGCTCCAGGTGGCCGTCTATCGGGACGGGGTGCAGGTCGTGGACGTGGTCGCCGGTGTGGCCGACCCGGAGACCGGCCGTCCCGTGACGCCCGACACGCCCTTCTACAACTTCTCCATCGGCAAGGGCGCCACCGCGACCGTCGCGCACGTGCTCGCCGAGCGGGGCCTGTTCGACTATGACACGCCGGTGGCCGAGCTGTGGCCGGAGTTCGGGCGGCACGGCAAGCAGGGCGTCACCGTACGGCACGTGTTGTCGCACACGGCGGGAGTGCCCGGGGTGCCGCTCGACACCACGCCGGAGGACATTTGCGACTGGGGCACGATGGTCGCCGCGCTGGAGGAGGCCGAGCTGTGGTGGGAGCCCGGCACGAAGGTCGGCTACCACGCCTACACGTTCGGGTTCCTGGTCGGGGAGATCGTCCGGCGGGTCACCGGCAAGCCCATCTCGCAGGTGTTGCGGGACGACGTGGCCGGGCCGCTGGGCGTGGCGGACGAGCTGTACTTCGGGATGCCGGAGAAGGAGCACCACCGGCTGGCCCGGCTGGAGGACGCACCCATGGACATGTCGGCGTTCGGGGAGATGCCCGCGGACCTGCCGATGTTCAAGGCCGGGCCGATGACGCTGATGCCGACCGCGGAGCTGGGCAACCGGCCCGACTACCTGTCGGCCGACATCCCGGCGGGCGGCAAGACCTCGGCCAGGGCCATCGCGCGCATGTACGCGGCGCTGCTCGGCGAGGTGGACGGGACGCGGCTGATCCCCGCCGAGCGGTTGCACGCGGCCACCGCCACAGTGTCGAGCGGCGTCGACGAGGTCTTCGGGATGCCGTCGGCGTGGGGGCTCGGATACGGCATCGGCGGGCCGGCCTCGACGGCGGAGGAGAGCCCGACGGTGTTCGGCGTGCCCGGCGCGGGCGGCAGCGCGGCCTGGGCCGACACGGCCACGGGCACCGCGTTCGCCCTCACCAAGAACCGCCTCACCGGCGACTTCGCCGCGGTCACACTGATCGGCGACCTGGTGACCCGCTCCTGATCCGGCATCGGCAGGAGGTGCGCCTCTCGGGAAGGCGTCAGCCGTCGCGGCACAGCGGCTTGCCGCCGACCACGCAGGCGATGCCCTCGAGCTGGCAGCTCAGCAGGGTGCCGTCCATGCCGAGCACGAGCACCAGGTCGCGCCGGTACGGATGGGCCAGCATGACCCGGCCGACGACGCCGTTGTCCAAGACCACGGTGGGGCGGCCTGCCGCGTACTCCATGCCCACGTGTCTCCTCTCAAGGTCCGGAACGAGGCCCGCGCCGGACCCGTCCCCACCAGAATGCACAGGCTGGTGCCCGAAGCGCATCGGTCATCCGGAGGTAATTACGGTCGGCTCCGGGAACGGGCCCCCGTCGGCGGCCGCCCTGACCGTCACTCCGGCACCACCGTCCCCCTGTTTCCCCTGCGTCCCGGCGTCAGTACGACCTGAGTTCGATGTCCGTGGCGAACTTGTCGGCCATCTTCATCATCAGGCCGAGCAGGAAGCGGTACCTGAACATCCAGTTGCGCATGCGCAGCCGGGCGGGGGAGCCGGGGGCGAGGAAGGGGCCGGCGTTGCCGTTCTTGGCGATCTTGGCGTAGGGGCGGATCTGGCGCTCGTACTCGGCGAAGGCCACCCGGTGCTCGCCGCCGGCCGCGGCCAGCTCGCCCGCCAGCACGTACGCCCCCACGACGGCCAGGCCGGTGCCGAAGCCGCCCAGCGTGTTGCCGTACGCCGAGTCGCCCAGCAGCACCACCCGGCCCGAGCTGTAGCGGTCGATCCCGACCTGGCTGATCGAGTCGAGGTAGACCTCCCGTGAGCGGCTCACCGCCGACATGACGGCCGGGGTCTGCCAGCCCATGCCGGCGTACACGCGGGCCAGGATGTCCCGCTGCCGCGCGGTGTCGTAGCGGTCGTAGTCGAGTTGCTCGGAGGCGAAGACGAAGAACGCCGGAGCCTTCGGCCCGCCGACGGCCACCATCCTGCCCGGCTCGTTGTAGATCCTCGGGATCGGCCCGAAGTCACCCTCGACGTCCACCAGGGCGTAGTAGTGGCCGAGGAACCGCACGAACTCGGACTCGGGGCCGAAGGCCAGGCGGCGCACGTTGGAGTGGATCCCGTCCGCCCCGACGACCAGGTCGAACGTGCGCGGCGCGGAGCGCTCGAAGGTGACGTGCACGCCGGCCGGGGTCTCGGTCAGCGAGGTGATCGAGTCGCCGAAGACGTACGCGCAGGCGGGGGCCGTGCGCTCGTGGAGCAGCTTGGCCAGGTCGCCCCGGGCGATCTCCAGGTCGCCGCCGGTGAACTCGCCGGGCATGAGCGCGAGCAGGCGGCCGTCGGCGTCCACGATCTCCTGGTCGGTGCCGCCGGTGCGCAGGCGGCGTACGTCGTCCAGGATGCCCATGCGGCTCAGCACGGTCTGGTGGGTCGCGCCCTTGAAGTCGACGGCCTGGCCGCCGGGGCGTAGCGCGGGGGCCCGCTCGACGACGGTGACGGTGAAGCCGTACCGGATGAGCCAGTGGGCCAGGGCGGGGCCCGCGATGCCGGCGCCGGAGATGAGGACGTTGGAGTTGCGCGGGGCGCCGGTGCCGCTGTGGTGGTTTCGCATGTGACGCAGCTTCGTGAGCTGCGCTGACAGTGCGGCGACTATCGGCTGACAGCGTCCCGCAGGACTCTCAGCGCCGCGTCCCGGCTCAGCGCCGCCCCCTCGGCGTACGCCGCCGCGAACCCCTCCGCGCCGAGCACCCGGGTGGCTGCGGCGACGGTCGCGGCCACGTCGCGATCACCGGCCACGGCCGTGCCCCGCACCGCCACCGCCACACCGAGCAACAACGCCGCCCGCCTCCGATCGGCCCCAGCACCCACCAGGCCCGCCAGTCCCTCTGCCGCGTCCGCGTGGTCGGTGGCCAGGGGGGAGTCCAGGGCGGCGGTCACGGCCGTGGCGTGCAGGCGCGCGGCCCGTTCCGCGTCGCCTTCTGCCTGGGCCAGCCGCCCCAGCGCCGTGTACACGTGCGACAGGGTGCCGGCGGCGGTGAACGCACCCGACTCGCCGGTCTCGGCACCCGACAGGGCCAGGTCGAGCCGCCGCCCGGCCTCGGCGAGATCGCCCTCGTGCCGGGCGATCTCGCCGAGCTGGAGCTGCACCCATGCCATCAGCACCGGCCGGCCCAGCCGCCGTTCCAGCTCGGTCACCCGTTCGCAGTCGGCGCGGGCGGCGGCGGCGTCCCCGGCCCGCCAGAGCGCGGCGCCCCGCCGGGACAGCACGTCGGCCAGCTCGTCGAGCGCGCCCAGCTCTTCGAGCAGCCCGAGCGCCTCCGACCACCGGCCCATGGCGCGTGCCCAGTCGCCGCGCCAGCTCGCGGCCAGGGCCAGCCAGTCGAGGGCCTGGGCCCGGCCCCAGCGTTCGCCGAGCGCGTTGAAGTCCGCCAGCACCCGCTCCAGCTCGGGCTCCGCCTCGGTGGCCGTTCCGGTGAGCAACGTCATCAGGGCGAGGCTGAGCCGTTCGAGTGCCCGGCTCCACGGATCGGAGCCGAGCATGCGCCGGTCCCGCTCGGTCGGCTCGCCGCCCTCGGGCGGGCCCGCGACCATGCCCCAGAGCGCCACCCCGAACCGGTAGCGCAACGGCCGGTCGAGCGACCCGACGATCTCCCGGGCCCGCCGCCAGTGCGGCGAGTCCGACTCGGGCACGGCGTGCAGGACGGTCATCACATACTCCTCGTCCAGCCCGGTCGGCGGTTCGGGGCCGGTCGCGTCGAGCAGGCGCCGGGCGTGCCGGGTGGCCTGGCCCCGCCGTCCGGTCAGCCACCAGTACATGCCGAGCGCCGCCACCAGCCGTGCGGCCGTCGGCCTGTCGTGCTCGACGCTCCAGCGCAGGGCGGCCTGGAGGTTGGCGTTGTCGGCGGACAGGCGGGCCAGCCAGGTGAGCTGCTCGTCGCGGTAGAGGTGGTCGTGGGCCTGACCGGCGAAGTCGAGCGACCAGGCGGCGTGGGCGCGGCGCAGGCGGTCCTCCTCGCCTGCCTTCGCCAGCCGTTCCAGGCAGAACAGGCGGATGGTGTCGAGCATCTGGTACCGCTCGCCGTCGGTCTCGACCAGCGACTTGTCGACCAGGTCGGCCAGTGCCTCGGCCGCCGCCGGATCCGGTGCTCCCGCCGCGCCCGTGCCGCAGACGCGTTCGACCGCCTCCAGGGTCGCGCCCCCCGCGAACACCGCGAACCGCCTGGCCAGCGCCTGCTCCTCGGCTCCGAGCAGGCTCCAGCTCCACTCCACCACCGCGTGCAGCGTCTGGTGGCGGGCGGCGGAAGTACGGTCGCCGCGTGAGAGCAGCCGGAACCGGCCGTGCTCGGCCAGCCGGTCGGCGATCTCCGCCACGCCGAACGTCCGCACCCGGGCCGCCGCCAGCTCGATGGCCAGCGGCAGGCCGTCGAGCGCGGCGCAGATTCGCAGGACCGCGTCCAGGTTGCCGGGGGTGAGCGCGAACTCCTGCCGTACGGCGCTGGCCCGGTCGGCGAACAGCCGGACCGCAGGGTAGGCGAGCGCGTCCTGCGGCGCCTCCCGGGCGCCGGGCGGCGGGAGGGGCAGGGGAGCCAGCGGGACGAGATGCTCGCCCGTGAGGCCCAGCGGTTCGCGGCTGGTGGCCAGGACGGTGAGGCCGGGGCAGCGGGCGAGCAGGTGGCGGGTGAGCGTGGCGGCCTCGGCGATGACGTGCTCGCAGTTGTCCAGTACGAGGACGAGACTCCGGTCGGCCAGCGCGGCGACGAGGCGGTCGGCCGGGTCGGGGCCACCGGCGGCGGGCGGCGTGAGCGCGGGCTCGCGCAGCCCGAGCGCGCCCAGCACGGCCTGCGCCACCTGCCCGGGTGCGCCGTCGGCGAGCGTCAGGTCCACGAACCCGACCGTCCGGCCGGTGTCACCCGAGCCCGCGCGCCGGCCGGTGGATTCGACGGCGAGCCTGGTCTTGCCCGTGCCGCCCGGCCCGACGATCGTGACCAGGCGGACCGTACGCAACGCGGCCAGCCGGGCCAGCTCCTCCTCGCGTCCCACGAAGCTCGTGAGCTGGGCGGGCGGCTCGGCCCACGCCGTGCGTCCGCGCTCACCGCGCAGGATCTCCAGGTGCAGCGCGGCCAGCTCGGGCGACGGGTCGGCCCCCAGTTCGGCGGCCAGCAGCCGTCGGCCCTCCTCGTAGACCGCCAGCGCCTCGGCCTGCCGCCCCGCCGCGTGCAGCGCCCGCATGAGCAGCCCGCGCGCCCGCTCCCGCAGCGGATGCCCGGCCACCAGCTCCCGCAGCCCGGCCACCGGCTGGGCGCCTGGCAGGGACAGCTCGGCCTCGTACAGGTCCTCGGTGGCCGTCAGCCGCAGCTCCTCCAGTCGTACCGCCTGCGGCCGGGCGAACGGCGCGTCGGCCACGTCCGCGAACGCGGGCCCCCGCCACAGTGCCAGCCCCTCCCGCAGCAGGGCGGTCGCCGCCGCGTAGCGTCCGGTGGCGAGCAGCCCGCGACCCTCACGGGACAACGTCTCGAACCGGTGCGCGTCGACGCTCTCCCGCTCGACCGCCAGCCGGTATCCGGCCCCGTGGAACTCGATCAGGTCGCCCGGCAGATGCCGCCGCAGCCGGGACACCTGCGCCTGGACCGCGTTGGCCGCGCCCGCCGGGGGACGGTCGCCGTACTGGCCGTCGATGAGGCGTTCGAGGCTGACCGTCCGGCCCGCGTCGAGCAGCAGCATGGCCAGCAGCGCGCGCGGACGGGGACCGCCCACGGCGACCGGGTCGCCGGCCGTCGAGCGCACCACGAGCGGGCCGAGGACACCGAACTGCACGCCCCCGATTGTCCCCCACCCGGCCCGTACGCGACCGGCGGCCCCCGGCGAGCAGGCGAAACGGAATTATCGGTATGCCCTACCGATGCACATACGTATTTTCCGGCCGGGGACGAGCGCCTAGCGTCTGGCGGCAACAAGGCGAAACGGTCCGCTCGCTTTCCTGCCACCCCCCATCACCCCCCAATCCCCGACCAGCCGCGAATCCAGGCGATCCCGGGTTACGCGCCGGCCGTCCCGCGCTCACCAGCGCCCGGCGGCCCGGGGACCCCAGAAAGGAGCAACACCGCCGTGAAACGCAAAGCCTTACTCGCCACGGTCGTGGGCATGGCCACGGCCGCGACGATGGTGTTACCCGCGACCCCCGCGAACGCCGCCGGTCCTCCCGGGGCCGCCAGGTCCCAGGAGAGCCGGACGGCCGCCGACCCCGCCTCGCTCGCCGCGGCGGTCGCGGACAAGGCCGTCTCCAGCCAGCTCGACGAGCTGACCCGAGGACCTGACGAGGCATACAGCCGGGTCTCGGTGACGCCGGGCGCGAGCGACATGTTCTACGTCGCGTACGAGCGCACGTACAAGGGCCTGCCGATGGTCGGCGGCGACGCCGTCGTGGTCACCGACGCGGCGGGGCACGTCAGGGACACGGTCGCGGCGACCGGGCCGAGCCCGCGGGGCGTCCCGACCAAGGCCACGATCGGCGCCGACCGGGCCACCGAGGTCGCCAGGACCAGGCTGGAGCGGGTGGACGACACCGCGGCGCCCCGCCTGGTCGTGCTGGCCTGGGGCGACAAGCCCCGGCTGGCGTGGGAGGCCGTGGTCAGCGGCATCGCCGCGGGCAAGCCGAGCGTCCAGCACGTGTTCGTGGACGCGCGCACCGGCAAGGTGGCCGACTCCTACGACCTCGTACGCGCCGGCACCGGCAACGGCTACTACTACGGCCAGGTCACCATCGGCACGAGCGGCTCCGGCAGCTCGTACTCGATGACCGACGGCACCAGGCCCGGCATCCAGTGCGGCGGCCAGGGCGGCACCGCCTACACCGGCACGGACGACGCGTGGGGCAACGGCCAGGGCACGAACCTGGAGACCGCCTGCGTGGACGCCCTCTACGGCGCGCAGCGCGAGTGGGACATGCTGCGCGACTGGCTCGGCCGCAACGGCATCAACGGCAGCGGCCGCGGCTTCCCCGCCCGGGTCGGGCTGAACGACGTCAACGCGTACTGGAACGGCAGCTACACCAACTTCGGCCACAACCAGGCCAACACGCAGCAGGCGACCCCGATCGACGTCGTGGCCCACGAGTACGGGCACGCGATCTTCCAGACCACCCCGGGCGGCGCCGGCTCCGGCAACGAGAACGGCGGCATCAACGAGAGCACCGGTGACATCTTCGGCGCGCTCACCGAGCACTACGCCAACCACCCCAGTGACCCGCCGGACTACCTGGTGGGCGAGGAGGTCAACCTGGTCGGGCAGGGCCCGATCCGCAACATGTACAACCCGGGCGCGCTCGGCGACCCGAACTGCTACTCCTCCTCGATCCCCAGCACCGAGGTGCACGCGGCGGCCGGCCCGCTGAACCACTGGTTCTACCTGCTGGCCGAGGGCAGCAACCCGGGCGGAGGCAAGCCGTCCAGCCCGATCTGCTCCGGCGGTCCCTCGTCGGTCACCGGCATCGGCATCCAGAACGCCGGCAAGATCTTCATGGGCGCCCTCTCCCGCAAGACCTCCACCTGGCGGTACACGAACGTCCGCGCGGCCTCCGTCTCGGCCGTCATCGAGCTGTTCGGCGCCAACAGCGTGGAGTGCAACACCACCAAGGCCGCCTGGAGCGCGGTCAGCGTGGCGGCGGCCTCGGGCGAGCCGGCGTGCGGCACGCCGGGCAACGACTTCTCGCTCTCGCTCAACCCGTCGTCCGGCAACGCGTCGCCGGGGCAGCAACTGACGGTCACGGTCAACACGCAGACGACCTCGGGCAGCGCCCAGACCGTCAACCTGTCGGCGTCGGGGCTGCCGAGCGGCACCACGGCGAGCTTCAACCCGTCGTCGGTGACCTCGGGCAACTCCTCGACGCTGACGTTGTCGGTCGGCTCGGGTACGGCGCAGGGGTCGTACCAGGTGACCGTCACGGGCGCGGGCGCGACCACGCACACCGCCACCTACGGCCTCACCGTCGGGCAGGGGCCGGGCGGCGGCGACCCGCCGGACGTCAGCCTGACCAACATCAAGACGCACCTGTCGCAGTTCCAGTCGATCGCGACCGGCAACGGCGGCAACCGCAGGTCCACCGGCAACGGCTACCTGCAGTCGGTCTCGTACGTGGAGCAGAAGCTGCGCGCGGCCGGCTACAACGTCGTCCGGCAGAGCTGCACCACCACCTACTGCACCAGCGGCGCGGGCCCGAACCTGATCGCCGACTGGCCGGGCGGCGACGAGAACCAGGTCATCATGTCGGGCGCCCACCTCGACGGCGTCGCCGCCGGACCGGGCATCAACGACAACGCCTCGGGCTCGGCGAACCTGCTGGAGGTCGCGCTGACCCTGGCACAGACGAACCCGACGCTGGCCAAGCACGTGAGGTTCGCCTGGTGGACCGACGAGGAGCAGGGGCTGAACGGCTCGGAGTACTACGTCGCCTCGCTCAGCGCCGCCGACCGCCAGCGGATCAAGGTCTACTACAACTACGACATGACCGGCTCCACCAACGGTGGCTACTTCATCAACAACATCAACACGACCGGGGCCGCGTTCCTCAAGGAGTTCTACGACCGGCTGAGCCTCCAGCCCGAGGAGAACGTCGAGGGCGCCAACCGTTCCGACGACGCCTCCTTCCGCAACGCCGGCATCGCCAGCTCGGGCGTCGCGGCGGGCGCCAGCGCCACGAAGACGGCGGCGCAGGCGGCCAAGTGGGGCGGCCAGTCCGGGCGCGCGTACGACTCCTGCTACCACGCCTCCTGCGACACCAGCAGCAACATCAACGACACGATCCTGGACCGGGCGGCGGACGCGGCGATGTACGCGGTCTGGAAGCAGGCGGTCGGCGGCACCCCGCCCACGCGTGACTTCTCGGTCTCGGCGAACCCGGGCTCGGGCACCGTGCAGGCGGGCTCGTCGGCCACGTCCACGATCGGCACCAGCACCACGGCGGGCACCGCCCAGACCGTGAACCTGTCGGCCTCCGGGCTCCCGACGGGCGCGACGGCCACGTTCAACCCGGCCTCGGTGACCTCCGGCGGGTCGGCCACGCTGACGATCGCGACCGCTCCGACGACGCCGTCGGGCAGCTACACCGTCACCGTGACCGGCACGGGTGAGACGGCCACGCGTACGACGACGTACGGGCTGACCGTCCAGGGCACCTCGGGCGGCAGGACGTTCACCAACGACACCGACTATCCGATCTACGACTTCAGCAACACCCAGAGCTCGATCACCTCCACCGCGACGGGCACCGCGACCTCCCCGGTCAAGCTGTCCATCACGATCGACCACACGTGCGCGGAGGACCTCGACATCTGGGTACGCGGCCCCAACGGCACCTGGTACGTGGTGGACCGCTACGGCGGCACCACCTGCACCCCGTACGGCACCAGGACGTTCTCCGTCCCGGTGAGCCAGCAGGCGGCCGGCACATGGGTGCTCGACATCGAGGACGTCTACTCCGGCGACACCGGCGTCCTCAGCTCCTGGAGCATCACGGTCTGACCCCGTCTCCGCCCTCCTCCCCGCTACCGCCGTAGGGGAGGAGGGCGCGGCGGCCCCCTGGGCGGCGGGTCCGCGCGAGACGGGGTCAGCCGCCCGAAGTCTCGGGGGTGACGGGCCCCGGCCGGTCCTGCGGCCGGGGTTCCTTCACCTCCGCCCGCGTGCGCACGCCGAGCTTCTGCAGCACGCGAGCCACGTGCGTGTCCACCGTCCGCTGGGACAGGAACAGCACCTCGGCGATCTCCCTGTTCGTCCGCCCGAGCGCCACCAGCCTGGCCACCTCGCTCTCCCGTGGGGACAGCACCCCGCCGGTCGCCTTCCTTCCCCGGCGCGGCGCGGCGGGCCTGCTCCGGTCGGGGCCGATCTCGCGCAGCAGCCGCCGGCAGCGGGCCGCGTCGTGGGTGGCGCCGAGCGCCGCGTACCGTTCGAGCGCCTCGGCGATCAGGTCGGCGGCCCGGTCCCGGTCGCCGAGCGCGATCCGCGTGCCCGCCTCCGACTCGGCCGCCCGCGCCGCCCCGTACGGGCGCGGCATCGCCC